>DASVSL010000031.1:0-6563 GCA_036388095.1 Saccharimonadales bacterium (SeqCode)
CGACGATCTTGCGCCAGGTCGGCACGTCCATGTCGTAGACAAGGTAGTCGGTGACACTTGTCTTCATCAGATCGTTCTCGGGGTCGAGATCGTTGTCCGAAACCGGCATGTTGTCCCGGTACGGAACAGTGATCGGCTCGGACGAGTTCTGCGTTGTGGACGAGCCGCGGTTGCGGCGCAATACCCACATCGCAAGAAGCGCGACAGCCAGAATGAGGATGACTACTGCTAGGATGAGCTTCATGAGTCCCTCTCGGGTAGGTGCGGTTAAGGTGTCCGAATGTTTCGGTCGCATCTATTATAAAACAATAATAGCTTAATGTCTATTTTATTGTTAGGTTGCACTTTTCGCTGTTAAACAGCTCATTAGCATAGCTATATATCTATGGAAGTGCTGGTCAGGACGTGGGACGAATCCCACGTCCTGACCGTGGTGGATCTACAGCACCGTCGAGACGGCCGCTGCCACGCCGAAGCCGGCGAGGACCAGGAAGCTGCCGGACACGATGGCCGGGGCGACGCAGTCCTGCTTGCGCATGCTCAGGTCGCGCTGGCCGGGGCCGAACACGTTCAGGAGCAGCCAGCACGGGTAGAGCAGCGCCACCGAGATGATGGTGGTCAGGCCGAGGGCCTTGATGCCATCACCCCAGGTGGTGAAGTCGCCGGCGACGCCGACACTAACCACGATCGACATCGCGAGGATGATGCTGCCGGCGTCGATGCCAGCCCTCACGTTGCCTTCTTCGATCAGCGTACGTACGTTGTACGGCGTGAACAGCTCGTGGAGCCAGAAGAACAGCAGTACCAGGGCGAGCCCGAGCACGTAGAAGCCGATCGTACTGGCGATGCTGAGCGCTAGGTTCGGCGCGTCACCAGTCAGCGAGGCTGCCACGTTGAAACCGAGGCCGAGGTAGCTACCAGCTTCGACAGCAGCGACGGCGCCGTTGTTCTGCAGGAGCAGCTCGTGGTTCTTGATCTTGGGCAGGACGATCCAGTCGACGACGTGGCGCGATACAATGAGGGCGACGAAGACCCAGAGGCCCTGTACCATCATCCAGATGAACGAATCCAAACGGTTGTCACCGTCGAAGCTGTCGATCGTGGCGAGCAGTGCGATGACCTGTGCGCCGGCCAGCGACGAGCGCTGGACGGCGTAGGACACGTTGTTCTTGCCGAGCTCCTTGTGAGGATCGAACGGTGCGGCTGAACTGCTGTCCTCGAGACCTTCCTTCTTGAGCTTCTTGCGAGCCTCGATGGACGTGATGAGGTTCAGGGTGCGCCACAGTGCGGCGGTCCAGAACAGGATGACGCCCATGACGATCAGGACGTCAGGAAGGTTGAGCGTGTAAGCCTTGATCACGGCGTTGTCGCCTCTCTGGCCGTAGTGGCCTGGTCTCGGGTGGGGTTGGGCACGGTGTACATGACCGTACGACGCTGCCGCTGTCGTGGCTTGATCAACGTCGTCCGGCTATCACTGATGCAGTGCGGGATGAACTGCGACTGGTTAGTCGTCACGATGCCGGATTCTTCGCGTATGCACATGCCGGCGGGTTCTCCGTCGACCATCCATCCACCAATCACCGGGTAAACTTTCTTGCCCTCCGGCGTTACGAACTCGGGCGGAGGTGCAAGGCGTTGCACGATGTGACCTTCGGCGCCGTACTCGCCTTCTGCGGCGAAGACGACTTCTCCATCCTTGTAGACGGTGACGTTGGCGCCTTCGCGGCTGAGCAGCGGCTTCTTGACGTAGTTCTTGAGCCAAGCCGGGGCCTCGTCCTCGAACCATGCAGGAATGAGGTACTTGGCCCTGTCTGTGCCACCGAACAGCTTCCACAGTACCGCCAAGATGCCCTTGTTGGACCAGAGCATCTTGTAGGGCGGCTCGATCCAAACGGTGCCGCCGATGTACTCGCCGGCGTCGTTTCGTAGACCGATGTTCTCCATGTCGGCGAAGCACGCTCGGCCATACTCTTGCTCGACCATGAATTCCCATGGGTAGAGCTTGAAGATGACGTCGATGTGCATGCCTTCTTGGTCGTAGAAACGGCCGTCGTCGCCCAGCTTGATGTTTTCCATGTAAATTGTCCTGGTGTCATAGCCGGCCTGTCGGCAGGCGTCTTCCAGGTACAGGGTATTCATCATATCTTCGCCGGAGGGATCCTCGCGGTCACTGACGCAGGCGAAGTGCACGATCGGCTTGTGGCCGAGGCGTGCTTCGAGCAGCTCCAGATTGCGCTTCCAAGCGCCGACCAGCTTCTCCTGAAGGGAGTTGAACTGATCGTTGCCTAGCTTGGTGTCCTCTAGCCACGCCCACTGGACGTACCCAGTTTCGAGTGCTCCGGTCGGAGTATCGGCGTTGTCCTCGAACATCTGCGGAACACGCAACGACTTCGTCGGGTGGCTGACGCCACCGAAACGAAAATCGAAACGCGCGTAGACGCTCTGACAGGCCGGGTCGTCGTTCCAGGTCTTGATGATCTGCGGCCAGGCGAACTCGGGAATGGCCATTTTGCGCATGATCTCGGGGTGGGCGATGATGTAGTCACCTGCCTCGATCTTCATCTCAAACAGCTCATTCGCCGCCAGTTCGAGCGTATCGATGTCCGCGGCGGTGAGGGTGTAGTAGTTTCCCTCACCCCAGTAGTTGAACGTTGAGCCGTCGGGCGCGGTCGTCGTGGCGTAGATGAGACCTTGGTTGTGAACCGTGGTTTCCCAGTCGGGACGTTGTGCGGTCGTGAGTCGCTTCATGAGCTAGAACTCCCTCTGAAAGAGCCGAAGCCGCCGGGCCTGAAGTACGTGCCGGCCTTGCCGGTCGTCACCTTGCCGGTCTTGGGCAGGCCTGCCTTGGCGCGGGCATCGGGATCGGACGGTGAGATGCGGGTGCCCTGGCTGCGGTCGAGCCTGGTCCCGGGCTGAAGCCCAGGGCTGTAGGGACCGGCCAGGAAGAAGAACCCTGAGCCACCGCCACCGTCGTTATCGTCGCAGAGGTCTTGGTCGTCGAGGATGTTGTCATTCTCGTCGACACAGTAGGCCACCTGCTCTTCTCCGCCGCCGCAAGCAACAAGGCTTGGCGCCAGAAATACAGCACCTACGACCAGCTTGGGAACGATGTTGCTCCCAGCACGAGACTTAGTCATTGAGATCCTTTCGGATGTCTGTAGTTCCACCTAATTAAAAAGGTGCAGAGAAAAGTGGGACACTTCCTCCTGTCTGCGGCCGCCTGGCAGCAGCAAACAGCAAAAAACCTCACAGTCTTCCTAACTGCGAAATTATACTACATTTAGTAAAAAAGTCAATATAAATGAACAGAGCTCGTCAGGGGCCAGACAATATGGGCTCCTGACGAGCTGTCTTGGTGATCTATGTCGATAAGAGTGACGTACTAGCGACGACTCTCGCGGTCTTGGTCACGCCGTTTGATAGTTTGCCGTTTGTCGTACAGCTTCTTGCCTTTACCGAGCGCGATGACCAGTTTGATGTAGCGACCACCGGTCAGTAGCTTGAGGGGCACGATGGTGCGGCCGTCTTTGCGGGCGGCATGTAGCGCATCGATTTCTTTGCGATGCGCCAGTAGTCGCCGTGGTGTGTCATCGACGGTTCGGGCGTTGGTGCTGCCACTCACGTTATTGACGACACTGAAGCTGGCTTTGGTCAGCCATAGCTGGTCTTTATCAACCGCCACATAGCTGCCCTTGAGCTGGATGTGTCCTAGGCGCGCGGCGCGGACTTCACGGCCGTTCAGACTTAGCCCAACGACAAGTTCATCACCCAGCTCGTAGTCATAGCGAGCGCGGCGGTTGACGACAGACGGAGCTTTCGGCGCTTTTTTCTTCATGTGCCTATTGTACCAGAGGTGATTATTGACAAATTAGACAAAGTGTGCTATTATAAAAATGATAGTCTTGTCCCTCCTGGGCGGACATCGCCCCTTGTCAGAAAGTGAGTCGACGGATGAAACGTCTCCTCCCCGTAATCATTATGTGTCTTCTGGGCGCTTTGGCGTTTTTGACCATGTGCAAGATGGGCTTCAGCGGCAGCGCTTGGATTGTCGTAATGCCCATCATCGTCTCCCCCGTCGCCATGTTGATTCTCAGGATCACTGTCGAGCGCGGACTCCCGGCTGGGCTGCTGGATCCTCGCACCCAGAGCTGGTCTTTCCTGTTCGGCGACAGCATCAGTATCCCGCTGACGCTCTTGTTCAGCAGCTTTGGTTGGCGTCGTTACGTTGATGCCGAGCCCGACTGGTTTCTCCAGCACTGGCGTCTCTGGTTGGCAATTTCGGTTACCGTGGGTGTCGTGGCCGCATGTCTGTTTCACTTCGTTCTCGACGGACCGAACTACAGGCGCGAGGGTCATGGTGACCGACTGGGCAGTCCGACAAAGCTGTGGCACGACATCCCCGTCTACTTCAGCTTTGGCGCCACGATGTGCATGCTCGGCATACCGGTTCTCATCGGTGACTTCACTGGCTACGGCATCTGGGTTCTCGTCAGCTTCATGAGCTGGCTTGCACTAGCAGGCTGTGACGCCACGTTCCACAAGCTCAACCCGGCAGATTTGCACCCGCGCGTGCAAGACACCGCTTTTGCCTGACATCGGCTCATGCCGCCCTAGTACCCACCGCAACCAGCGGTGTGGGAACGGGCGGTTTTCAATTTCAGAGGTAGTGGGCCTATATGCTACGCTTATGTCATATGGACATCGTTCGGTACCGCACTCAACTTGACGACGTCATCCCTGGTGCGCTGGCCGCCTATGAAAGCTTACGGGCGACTAATGGCATGGGGATTTATACCAGTAACGGGTCGTTTTACAATCACACCTTTTTTGGGCGCGACGCCTCAATGTCGGCCAAATTCGCGACCGATTTTGACCATCTACTGGCACGTGAGACGATTTTGGCACTGGCCGCCCTACAAGGCACGAATTCTGACGCCGTGACGCAAGAAGAACGCGGCCGGATTCACCATGAATACCGTGATTTTGGCACCTGGAAAGCGAGCTGGTACGAGACCATCGCGCTGAAATTCTTTGCGCGTAACTGGGGCTTGGCCGACAAAACACTGCTGACGTACTACGCCGGTGATACGACGGCCTTGTACGTGCGGTTGGTCCATAAATACTGGCGGCACATTGATAAGTCAGTCCTGGACACGACCGTCACGAATGCCGATGAACAAACCTATCCCGTCCGCGAGTCCGTCGCGCTGGCGGCTGATTGGATAATGGCGCAGATCAATCAAACCGACCATTTTGTGACGGCTCGCCCGAACGATTGGGCGCTGCCCTATCAGACATTTGCTGATTCGAGCACGGCCTTTGTACGTCAAAACGGGCGCTTGGCGAATTATCGGCGGGGCATTACCTACACCGAGACGCAAGCCCTGGCGATCGATGCGCTTGAAGCCGCGACGCACTTGCTCGAGGATCACCCACATCGCCACGAATGGCAAGTTGCCGCTCATTCGGCGCGAAGTGCCTTGATCAAAGATTTCTGGAATGAACAGGAAAACTTTTTCGGTAGTGCCTATGACAAGGATGGACTTGTTGATATGCCGACGATCAGTGCCGGCTGGACGCTAAATACGAGCTTCTGGGACGAACTGTCGGAACGGGTGCGGAGTGAACGGATTAGTGCGATCGTCACCCGGCTGTTTTCGGACGATTTTCTGACCCCTTTTGGCCTGCGCAGCCGCAGTCTGACCGCCCCGGCGCCGCTCAAAGGCCTGGTCGAGTACCATGGCCGCCTGACTGTCTGGCCGATGTTTACGTTCATGGTGATCGAGGGCTTGCGACGGCAACGGCTCCATACGCTCGCCGAGGAGCTTGAAAACCGTTTGATTAACGGCATCAATGCCAGTGACCGGTTCGACGAGTTTTTTGTCATCGATACCGACGGTAATTGGCTGCATCCCGCCGACGACGAGCCCGCCAAACGCAGAATGGACGCGCAGATGGCCCCCGAGCAAAACATTGCCTTTACGGTGGTTCCGGCCGTTACACTGGCCTGGCGTTCGCTCAACCCCGGCCGGGCCTTACCGGTGCAAAACGAGTGGCAAAAGCAGCTCGAAATAGTTATCATGACGAAACTAACGCCGACCGCGCGATTGACGCCGCTGGCAGCAAAAGCCGCTGTCGACAGTGTCCCGACCGAGTTTCGGCGCGTCCGCGGCAATATTCGAACGGCCTGGTTCTTTTGGCGGCAACGGAGACGAATGTGAAACAGCTTAAAGTATCGGTGGTCAGTGAGAGTGAGTTCAGTGTCCAGGGTCATGGCGTCCACACGGCATATGTTGAGCTGACGAATGCCCTGAAGAAATTATCCGACGTCGAAGTGGTCGTCAATCAGCGCGGGCCAGCAGACATCACCCATCTGCATACGGTCGGCATCTACGCGCTGCGGCGTTTACTGTGGGACAAGAACAAGAAAGTTGTTTCGGCGCATATCTTGCCAGCATCGCTTGTCGGCAGTCTGGTTGGGGCGAAGGTATGGCTGCCACTCGCGAAAGCCTACTTGCGATGGTTCTATAATAAAGCGGATCTAGTGTTCGCGGTCTCAGACG
>DASVSL010000032.1:0-7769 GCA_036388095.1 Saccharimonadales bacterium (SeqCode)
GCACGACTCAGACGCCGCGCAAGTCCGCATCCGCCCAGTCCACCGACATGCCCAGTTCATCCACATCCGTCAACCCGCTAACCGTCAAAGACGACGGTAGCTGGGTACTCGACATGAGTGCCATGAAAGACGGGGCGCTCAGCCGTGAGTGGTTCACGTTCGACACCTACCAGAAATCTGTGTACGACCAGGGTGGCGAGCAGATTCCAGCCAAGGGTTGGAACGGCGAGAATGTCGCCTACACCGATCGGGTCAAGAACGCGCGCATCGAGGACGGTGTTCTCGTCATCGAGGCGCACAAGGAGCGTCTCGGCGGTGCCGACTATACCAGCGGCCACGTTACGACCAAGCACAAGCTCGACGAGCAGTCCGGCACCTTCACGCTGCGGGCCAAGCTACCAAGCGGTAAAGGTACGTGGCCGGCCATTTGGATGTTGCCGACAGACAATGCGTACGGCGAGACGTACATACCCGCCAAGGACGCGACGTTCGACTGGGATCTTAAGACCCGTAAGAACGGCGAGATCGACATGGTCGAAACTGGCGTCGGCCTTCGCGGCGTCATCGAGGCTGACATCCATACCTTCAACTCAGCTAAGCAAGGTGCAGCCGACATTCCCGTCGGTAGCTACTCGCTCGGCGAGTCGATGTACAACTCGTTTCATGACTACAGCGCCACTCGGGACGCATCGGGCATCGTCATCAAGGTCGATGACACACCCGTTTTGCGCTACCCGCGCAGCAACGATCCGGACAGCGATCCGTTCAATCAGCCGATGCATGTGCTGATGAACGTCGCCGTCGGAGGTAGCATGGGCGGCACACCCAACCCAGCGGATTTCCCGCAGCGGATGGAGGTGGCATCAGTCTCGTTCGTGCCAGGTACGTAGTCCGTGCCATCTCCGGTTCAGCAATGGCCCGGAGATTACTCTTTTCCGGGTGCAAATGCTGCGCTTCGTCGAACGGTATAAGCTGCCGTGCGCTCGAGTATGAAAGAGATTGGTAAGACGCCAGAAAAACGACCGGACGTTCGAAAATCTGTCGAGAGGCGGCCCATCGGCAACTGACCGAACCGGTCATGGGCCTCGTTTGCAGCTAGTCTGCGGGCGAGGCCTGTTTTACTATGGAACGATAAACGTGAGGGATGGAGGCGGTATGAACGAACACTGTACACGGCCTGCGTCTGATGGCATGGAGTTTCGGCTACGAAAGTACACTGAGCTGCCATATTATTACCAACGCCTGGGACAGGCCTGCCTCGCCGCCGGCATCCTAGACGAATTCTACGGCATCGTGGACGCCGGCTGGGAATTTGGGCCGGCCCTGCAATCGCTGAAGCTACGGCTTGCAGAAGTCCCGAGAATTGACGATGTTGATGGTTTTTTACGGCATTACGGCATTGAGGATGAAGGAGATGACGAGGAGTGGCCATAAGGATAACGCTTCTTACCTTCGCAATCGGATTGTGAAAATAAGAAGAGTGGCGTGCAAGGGATACCTGCACGGCGTTTATTTACCGAGGTTCGGTAAATAAGGCTCTACGTAGTTACTCATACTTGGTAATTCATGTTTGACGGAGTAAACTAATCACCAAAGCGAGAGAACACAAAAAAACGATACCATAATGACCCAGCGGACGCTCGATACGGTACATGAGTACCCTCACCAAACAGGTGACGGTAGTGTTAGTCATGACAGCTTGGCGCAAGACTTTCAGAATAACCCTGAAGCATATCATCCTGCGTTGCATGATCATGTACAACGACTGGTCGGTGGTGCTGCGATCCAGTCGGAGCGTGTCCATGCCCCGGGTAATGACGAGGTAACGCTTTCGGATGACCGCAAGCGCTACCTGCTAGATGCTCTCGCACAAGCTAATCTGGCAGAGGACATGATGTGGAGCTTTGAAGACGGTGAAGAGTCCGCTTATGTCCCGTACCCTGATTGGGCGCTTGATAGTAAGGATATACTGTATCTGCTTGAGCAAGATAATGCCTATATTGTCGGCAATGAACTGTTTAATCAGCCAGGTCCTTTTTCGGCGGATATTGCCCAGAAACTGATTGACTTACATCGTGAAGACATACTAGCGATGTGCGCTGAAAAATTTGAGGGCATCAATATTCGTGACCTCGCAACGAACGCGATCGACCGAGGATACTGGGACGTCGCGTTAGAATATGCGAGGAAGTTAGATATTGAGTCTCAGCGTATCATCGTCGACATTATTTTGCAGACTGGCAGTCGGCAAGAACTTGAGGTGATTTGCCAATGCATCGACGCACTGCCTGGGGTAGACCACACTAAGATCGCCGATTGTATGTTAGCCGCGGGTATGACGACAGAGCTAGCGCACCAGCTGTATCGTTTTCGAAACCTCGACATCAGCATTGCGCATAAACTTCTCGAGGTTGGTGAAGCCTATCGGTTTGGAGTCGATGTTGCATTGGCGGCTAGTTCGTTCGGCGCCGATGGAGGCGAAAAAGTGGCACGGGCTTTGATGGCCGGCAATAGGGCGAGTATCGTCTCGGAGTACATTAACAAATTTGAGGGTATCACCCCGGCGACGATCTATGAGCTGATGGAAGAAGGGATGGTTGAGATAACCTACCTAGAGATACCTGGGGTCGATGAAGCACGTGTCGTTTGGGCAATGCTTGCCCAAAATGAAATCTACACCTTAGCCGGTGCACTGGACCGACTGCATGAGACGGACATCGTGGAGCTGTTTCAAGTCTTGCTTGAGCGTAATCTAAATACGATCAGACGCGTCCCTCAGCCAGTTCTTGATGATATGGTCGCCAATCATGGCGACACGCTCCGACCGATGCTGGCTGCATATTCTGAAACGGAATTATTCGATCACGACAGGGCTGATGATCAAGGCTTTGAGCAGTTTCGTTGTTTTTCGGTTGAGGTGTTGGGCGATCAAGCTCCAGATTTTATGAGAATACAGGGTGAACTGTTTGGCAATAATGGCACCATCGAATCAGCCGCCGCACTCAAAAATCTACTTGAGGGCACGATCTCGGCCGAGATTAAGTTGCTGGGGGTGACCGATACCGGCCTAGAAGGCGTCGAGCAGCTGAAAAACATACTCGTCAGATTGAAAGAAAAGCTTCGCAGCTGTCAGTTCGGCGAAGACGTCGAAACCTTGCTTGGTGAATCAAAGATTGCCCGGGCTGTCTTCATGGACGTGACCGAGTACCAGGACCGTGACGGCTATGGGGACCATAGCGAATTCGCTTTACGTAAGAAGATTCAGTATCGCAATAAAGCCGTTCAGCAAGACCTCATCGAACCAATGTATGACGAGTATGTGCCGAGCAAAACCTACGAAATTCTGACGATCAAGCACGATAAAGACCGCGAGACGTGGCCCCAGGACCTGGTCGACAGGTACCAGGTACTCGTCGCTGATATCAATGCCGCGGCCGAAGCCTATGCCTCACGTGGTGGGTTCGCCCGGCTAAACGAAGACTTGCGACAACAGGTCGGTGAGGTCATCACAAAGCTCGAGACTCAGCTCGATTCGGTAGACCCGTCCGATCCGGCAGCTCCTCACAAAGTGCGCGGACTGACGGCCAAACTCGAGCGCTTGCAAGGGTATGTCGCGCGCACCGAATCAGATACACCCGGAAACAAACGGGCTTTTTCGCGACCGCATGAATTCCGCCAGGCATTTACCGACCTCGAGCCATACGACGAGCTACATCCTAAGATGCGACAGATGATATTCGCCTGGGCGATGCATAAAAATTCCGATACCGAGCGCTCACAAGTGTACTTTCCGACTGAGCCATCGGTTGAAAGCATTGCTGATGTGCGTGAAATGATAGATCACATCGTCAACCAAGAAACGTTTGGTACATACTTTACTGATAAAAAAGAGGCGTTGAAGTTCAAACGTATGTCGAGCACGAAAGCACTCGAAGAAGGCTTGAACCGCCACCAGAAAAAAGCGGAGCGCGGTGATGTGACTCAAATCCAATTTATTCCGACACGCGGTAGTCTGCTCGAAATCTCAGGTCAGATAGCTGATGCGTGTTGGGCCGATCAAAACGATAGTATCGCCGAAGATAACTTTAATTTCACGGCTTTGATCATGCGCGCCCGGCCCGGAACGAAGCACGAACGGTTAGTTGGCGCTGGGCTACTGATTGAGACGACTGATGATCTTACGGGCGAGGATGTTCTGGTGCTTCGCGGAACGAATCCGACGGAAAACTACATCAATAAAGTCGATGTCGCTGATTTTTATCAGGCCATCACGTCGTACGTCAAAGACCTGGCGGAGGCTCGTGGTATGAAGCCGGCGATCGTGATAGACGATCATACAGGCGGCTCAGGTACAAATCGTCCTGTCTTGTTCGAGCACCTAAGTTCAATAAAACGGACGTTAACGCGGGTAAATGTCGATGCCTACGATACGACCTTCAACGGTTATGACATTACGCAGGATACGTACGCGTTAGCCTAGTGAATCTTGCGTAGCGCTGCAAGGAAGCGTTACAATGAAAGGCAATCCGTTTGAGTGGCTATCACCCACGAATCAATAGATACGGAGCGGGAAAAACAGTCATTGACCTAGTAGACCCCGCCGGCGCCGGCACGACAGACCGGACAAATAAGTGCTAAGAAGTAGGGGTCCCCATAAAACACGTTTTATGGGGTAAAAATCTCTTTTTAGAAACTGGATGGTACCGTCCGAGATATCGGATTCCAGTGACTAAACAGGGATTTTTGTAGTTTAAAGGAGATAAGAAATGAGTGAAATGGGTCCAGAGAGTCGTCCTACCGTTCCAGGTATGGAGTTAGCCGATACTTCGATTCCTGAAATGTCTTCCGAAGAGTACCTTGCCCGGTACCGCGAGTATATGAAATCAGTTCCTGAAGAAAACGTCATGATGATCTCCGGCTGTCTAATCGAAATAGAAGACGACTTAAATGCCTTTAACGATTTCGTTACCGCATCTCAACTATCAAAACGACAGGGCTCACAATGAAATTTAAATCAGGCACACGCCGCCGAGCGCTTGAATACGAAAAAGACTGGGTACAACGTTGGAAAGACGACCGGACATTCGAGAAATCAGTTGAGCAACGGCCAAAAGACAACAGCTACGTCTTTTACGACGGGCCGCCGTTTATTTCTGGCGTACCGCACCATGGAACGCTGCTGAGTTCGATCGTCAAAGATGCGATTCCGCGCTACCAAACTATGAAGGGCAAGCGCGTCGAACGAGTCTGGGGCTGGGATGCGCATGGGCTGCCCGCCGAACGCTACACCGAGAAAAAACTAGGCATCCATAGCCGCCAAGAAGTCATCGACTACGGCATCGAAAAGTACATCAATGCGACTCGCGCCAACATGGAACAGACGTCCAGCCAGTGGGAAGACGTCGTCGACCGCATCGGCCGCTGGGTCGATTTCAAGGGCGCCTACCGAACGATGGACAAAGACTACATGGAGTCGATTTGGTGGGCGTTTAAAACGCTCTATGAAAAGGGCAGTATTTACGAAGGCGAAAAAGTGCTCATGTATTGTACGCTCGACGGGACGCCACTTAGTAAAGCCGAAGTGACGATGGACGCTGGCAGCTATCAAGACGTCACCGACCCAAGTGTTTATGTGAAGTTTCGGCTCGAAGATGGTCGACATGCCCTTGCGTGGACAACGACGCCATGGACCTTGCCCGCCAATACCGCCCTCGCCGTTAATAAAGACGTTGCCTATGTCGAAGTGAAGCAGGGCGATGAGATTTTGATTGTCGCAAAGGACTTGGTCGAAAACGTCTTTACCGATGAAAAACACCAACCACTCGATTACAAAATACTTCGCGAATTGAAAGGCCATGAACTAGTCGGCCTGAGCTACGAGCCCCTGATCGCTATTCCTGAAGGGATGAGTTACACCTCGATCGGTAAAAAAGACACGAAGGCAGGTGACAGTACGGAGCAAACTGCCGCGCTGGTGTCCGATATGTACAAAGTCCAGTCGGCCGATTATGTCGAGACAGATGCCGGTACTGGCATCGTTCACATCGCGCCGACCTACGGCGAAGAAGATTATGATCTCGCGAAGCGCAACAATTTCCCGGGCTTACATGTCATCGACACGAACGGCTTTTACTTTGAGCCCATGGCGAAAAAATTACTGGCCTTAATGCCGTGGCGCGACGTCGCGGCGCCCCTTAATGTTTGGGAAAGCAACAAGGACGTTGCGAAGGCGTTAAAATCAGCAGGCATTGTCTGGAAAATCGATTACATCACCCACAGCTACCCGCACTGTCACCGCTGTGGAACCAAATTGATGTACCGGGCGCATCCGAGCTGGTTCATGGATATCGATGGGCAGCGTACGAAGATGCTCGAGAAGAACGAACCAATCAATTGGTTCCCGACACATGTTAAACACGGTCGCTTTGAAAAAAACGTTCAGCAGGCACCTGACTGGAATATCAGTCGTGACCGTTTTTGGGCGACGGCCATGCCGGTCTGGAAAACGAAAAGCGGCAAGGTGAAAGTCGTTGGCGGTTACGCCGAGTTAAAAGAACTTAGCGGTGTCGAGCTCGACGATTATCATCGTCCATGGATCGACAATGTGACGTTTGAAATCGACGGCGAGACGTATACCCGTATCGACAAGGTCATGGACAGCTGGTTTGAAGCCGGCAGTATGCCATTCGCGCAGTTCCATTATCCATTCAAAAACAAGCAGAAATTCGAAGCCAATTTCCCGGGCGATTTCATCGTTGAATACATGGGGCAAGTGCGTGCTTGGTTTTACTACATGCACGCCATGAGCGTGGCGCTGTTTGGCGAAAACAGTTTCAAAAACGTCATTGTGACGGGTAATGTCGCGGGCAACGACGGTCGTAAAATGAGCAAAAGCTACGGTAATTTTACCGATCCGAACGAACTGATGGATAAGTTTTCGGCCGATTCACTCCGTTTCTTGCTGCTCTCAAGCCCGCTCTTAAACGGCGAAGATTTTGCCTTGCAGGACAAAGAAGTCGGCGACGTCGCGCGCAAACTCAGCATGGTGTGGAATATGTACGATTTCTTCACACTCTACGCCGAAGCCGACGGCTGGGAATATAGCGGTGAGTTGATTGACCCATTTATGTTCACTAGTCCTCCACAAAGTCCGCTTGATGTATGGATTATCAGTCGATTACACCAACTGGTTAATGATGTCGAGATGAATATGGAAAAGTACGACCTTCCAAGTGCGCTTGCTCCGATCCTACCTTTCCTCGACGATGCTAGTAATTGGTATATACGAAGAAGCCGTAGGCGTTTTTGGAAGTCAGGTGATGATGGCGACAAACAATCAGCCTATATAACACTGCACTATGTCTTGGTCAGGCTAGCGTATGTCCTTGCTCCATTTGTACCATTTCTTGCCGAAGAGCTTTATCGCAACTTAACTGACGATCATGAGTCTATCCATTTGAAAACTTGGATTGAAGCTGGGCATGTAGATCAGATCGTACTTAATAGGATGGAGTATACAAGGACGGTCATTAACGATGGTCTTTCCCAAAGGGCAAAAGCTGGCATAAAGGTCAGGCAGCCCCTCCAAACGGCTACAGTTTACGATAGAGATGATTTATTAGACTGGGAGTACATTGACATTATTATTGATGAACTTAACCTTAAAACGCTCACAGTTCAAAAGGAACCCATTGAGATAAATATACTCGATACAGCAGGTAAAATGAGTCTGTTGAATAGCAGCAACGGGGTCGCAATCATCCATTTAG
>DASVSL010000033.1:0-6242 GCA_036388095.1 Saccharimonadales bacterium (SeqCode)
CCAGGGTGAGGTTCCACGCCGAGCCTTTATTGTTCGTGACGGCGTCATCCGCGCCTACACTATTACGAGCTCGGGTGAGGAGCGGGTCGTCGCCCTGTACGGGCGTGGTGACATTTTTCCGCTGACCTGGTTGCTCGGCGAGACAACGAACACCCTGTTTTATTACGACGCCGTCTCTGAAGCTCGCTTATTATCGGCTTCAAAAGAGAATTTTTTGAATGCCACCACGAAAACAACCGAGGGGCTCACGCAGATGCTTCGGTTCGTCGGCAATCAGTACACTTCACTTTTGCTGCGGATCACCGGCCTGGAACAATCACGCGCGGTTGAGAAGATCGGCTTCACGCTGTACTACCTGCTATTTCGCTATGGCCACGAAACGACCCCAGGCGTCTATACCGTCAATGTCAAGCTCAGTCAGCTGATGATTGCCAATCTCGTCGGACTGACCCGCGAAAGCAGTACCAAGAACCTGAAGATTCTTCGCGATAAAGGCATTATCGACTACCAAAGTAGCATTTATACGATCGACAAACTCAAGCTTGAACAGTTTTTGGGCGAAGATAGCTTCCGCGACATCGCGATCTAGTCGGTGCGCCATGAACAAAGCCTAGCGCGGGGCTAGGCTTTGTCGGCGAGAGTATCTTCGACGATTCGAATCAATTCTTTTGGCGCCGCCCGTGCCTTGAGGACGTAGCGGTGAGCGCCAAGGTCATAGGCTTTGTCGACTTCTTTTTGTGCGTCGTAGTTCGAAAAGACGATGACGGTCGTTTCGGGGTGGTCGACCGGCCGCCAGCGCTCTAGAAACTCAATCCCATCCATGACCGGCATGCGCAGATCAAGAAACATAATTGTCGGATTGCCATGTTCCTCAAGGTAGTCTAGCGCTTCCTGGCCATTATGCGACGAGGCGACATTGTAGCCGCTACTGCTCAGGATAAGTTTATAGGCACCGTTTAAGTCGGCGTCATCTTCAACAATCAAAATAGAAGCGTGTGTGGTCATATGTGTGTGATGGTCTTTCGCGTTATCGTATCCATGGTAATGAACGGCGTGCACTGAACCGGTGACATTTGTTACACTTTAGCACCTTTTGGTAGCCGAATTATAAAAGTGGTTCCGCGCGGCGTGTTGGGTTGGTAGGTCACGTTGCCACCATGCAGATCGATGATTTTTCGCACCCAGTACAGTCCAAGCCCGGTCCCCCCTACCTTGGTACTGAGCCGGTTATCGATACGAGCAAACTTTTCAAAGACGCGTGCCTCAGCATCTGGCTCAATGCCAACCCCCTCGTCACTGACATGAATTTCGGCCATGCCACCTCGCCCCGTTACGGACACTTCAACGCGGCTGCCCTCTTCGGAGTATTTACTGGCGTTATCGATCAAGTTTTCGATTACCATGCGGACTGAATTCGCATCGAGCAGGACCGTCTGTTCACGACCCGGTGGGGTGTAGCTAATCGTTTGGCCACGGTCGCTCAGGATCGCATGGTGCTCGGCCACGATGTCGCCGACGAATTCACCGACATGAACCGGTTCTTTACGCAGTTTGACTTTGCCCGCATCGACCTGCGCCACCTTCAGCAGGTCGCTGACGATTTTCAGCTGGCGTTCGTTGCTGTTATAGGCTTTTTTGAGGATTTCGCGCTGGGCCGGATCAAGCTCGCCGACGAAACCTTCGAGTAGCATCCCGACGTACTGTTTCACACCGGTCGCGGGCGTACGTAGCTGGTGGCTGGCAATCGAGATAAATTCATCTTTGCTTCGGTTCAGTTCGACCAGATACTGCAATCGCTGCTCTTCGATTCGCTTGCGCTGGAGCGCATAGTACAGCGTTCGGCTCAGGAGGTTCGCATCGAAGGCTCCTTTGACTAAATAATCCGACGCGGCTAACTCAAGCGATTGCCACTCGACCGCTTCGCTGCCAACGCCCGTCAGCAAAATGAACGGTTCGGTTCGCTTTTCCGGTTGCGCAAACTTTAGGAGCTCGAGCCCAGTGTGCGCCCCGAGACGGTAGTCGATCAAATAAATATCATGCCTAGCCTGGCTAATCGCTTCTTTGGCATGCTCAAACGTATCAACCCATTCCAGGTGGAAGGGTGATTTGTCTACCTTATCGAGGGTGCGCTGCATGATGAGGTAATCATCTTCATCGTCCTCAACCAGTAGTACCCGTACGTCAGAGAGCGCTGCGAGGTCCATCGTTCTTTGGTAACTCGACGATTTCGAACCAGTACTTACCGAGCGCCTGCATTACGTTGATCAAATTATCAAATGTGACCGGCTTGGTGATGAACGAATTCACCCCCAGCTGATAACTGCGGTAGATGTCTTCTTCGGCCTTGCTGGTCGTAAAGACGACGACCGGTATATCGCGTAAGTCGGGGTCGGATTTGATTTCTTTGAGCGCTTCACGGCCATCTTTGCGCGGCATATTAAGATCAAGCAAAATCACCCCGGGACGCTCCGTTGACTGATTCGCATAGTCACCGCGAGCCCGCAGGTAATCAAGCAGTTCCTCGCCGTCACGAACCCGAAACAGCGTGTTGAGTAGACGGCTTTCTTGGAGGGCTTTTTTTGCGAGCAAGAAGTCATCGTCATCGTCGTCAGCCATTAAAATCATAATTGGTTCCTTCATGCGGTTACGTCCTTCTTCGCTTCACGCGGTAAACGTACGACAAACGTCGCACCATGATTAATCTTACTATGGGCGGTGATGCTGCCGCCGTAACGCTCGACGATTTTACGACAAACGGCCAGGCCAATGCCCGTTCCCTCGAAACTATCGCGGCCGTGCAGGCGCTGAAAGACGGCGAAAATCTTATCGAGATACTTCTCGTCGAAGCCGATTCCATTATCGACGAAGTGCAGCTCAAACCACCTTGGATCATCAAGGTTCGCCGTGACAGTTACAACCGGCATGATACCGTCGCGGTGAAACTTGAGCCCGTTGCCAATCAGGTTTTGCAACAGCTGACGCATATGGGTCGGGTCCCCCTGGACAATCGGGAGGGGGCTTACTTTTACTTGACCACCGGTCTGCGCGATCCTCGTCTCTAGATCAGCCACGACGTCGGCGGCTATGACATTTAGATCAACCGGCTGCAGCGGACTACTGCGCGTGCTGACGCGCGAAAATGCCAAAAGGTCTTCGATCAGTGTGCTCATTCGCATGGCAGCCGCGTGCATACGGGCAACGTAGTCAGACCCATCGCCCAGTTTGTCAGCGTATTCGCTCGTCAATAGATTAGAGAAGGCCTGGATTTTACGTAGTGGCTCTTGTAGATCATGGCTCGCGACGTAGGCGAAGTCTTCGAGCTCGGAATTACTGCGTGATAATTCTTCGCCGTAGGCTTGCAGCTCTGCTTCAATAGCATGGCGTTTGGTGATTTCTTTTCGCAGGCCTTCGTTGGTGAGCTGTAATTGTTTGGTCCGCTCGTTGACGCGGCTCTCCAGCTTTTGCTTCTCGAGTAACAGCTGTTTCTCTAATGCGCGACGATTCTTCAAATCTAGCTGTGAGTCAGCGTATAATTTCGCATTCGTCATCGCAAGTGATATGCGGGCCCCAAGCTCTTCGGCCATATGAAGATCGACCTCGGTGTAATACCGGCCCGAGTCGGATGAGATGAAGGTGATTCCGCCGACGATCTTGCCACTGATGTTCAGGGGCGTAATGATGATTGAATGCAGATCTAAACTCTGCATGAACGCCAGCTTATCTTTGTCGGTGATATATTCCGTTAACATCTCGTTTGAAATGTAGGGGTAAAACTCGGGCTTGCCAGTCCGGATGACATTCGGTATGCCGGTCGGGTCGTCGATTTTGATAGGGTTCTGGGCCCGATATTCGATGGCTTGAGATATTTTTTTAGGGTCGACATGGGCCAGGCTGATTTGCTGAAAGCCATTGTCTTCGTCATAGATGTCGACCGTGCACCAGTCAGCAATGTCAGGTACACCTAGCTCAGCCACTTTTTTGAGTGTTTTTTTATAATCAAGCGATTCGGACAATTGCTTGCTGGCGGCTGCCAAAAAGCTCTGTAGCTGCGTGGCTCGTTTTTGTTCGTCAATATCCGTGCAGGTACCGTACCATTTGGTTATCCTGCCTGATGCATCGCGAAACGGCAGCGCACGGCCGATCACCCAGCGGTACGATTTGCTTTCGTTATGATAAAGTCGGTATTCAATCTCATATGGTTCGCCAGTCTTTAACGAACGCTGCCACATACGTCGCATACGCTCCATGTCTTCGGCGTGAAGCAAGCCGTCCCGGTTGAGGCTTGATGGATCAGCCGCGCTGGTTCCGGTAAAGTCGTACCACTGCTGGTTGAAGTACTCGATCGTTCCATCCGGTCGCGCGACCCAGACGAGTTGCGGCATAGCATCAGCCATGAAGTGAATACTATTTTCACTTTCGGCTAAGGCGCGTTCAGTTCGTTTACGGTCGGTGATGTCGATAACAACGCCGGAAAAGGTGTGGGCATCTCCTTTTACATCGACCTGGACGGCTCCACGGGCAATAACCGTGCGTACATCGTCTTTACCCGCCAACGTACGATACTCAACCTCATATGATTGCCGATGTTCAATTGCGATACCGATCTCTGCCTCTACTCTGCTGCGGTCATCTGGATGAATCGATTTGATGAGTTTAGACAGCGGTACCGGTCTGTCGATATCTGTTTTTGCAAGCCCGAAAAGAAACGCGACATTAGCATCAACCACCGCCGTCCCGCTATCGATAGCAAGCACCCATGTGCCGATTTGATTATTACCAAGCACCTGTGAGAGTTGATTCTCGGTGTAATGTAGCTTGCGACGAATCAAAAATTGCTCGGTGACGTCCTTGGTTTCCTGCCCCACCGCGATCAGTTGCTTAGCTTCATCGAAGACTGGATAATGAATCAGATCCCAGTATTTGGTCACTAAGTTTCCTTTGGGGTCACGCAGGTCATACGCGATATTAGTGAGCCTATCGGGCTTACTCGTCTGGATGACTTTTCGCATCGACTCAGCGACATGGTTGATACCGGTTTTGGCGTATTCCTCAGAGGTGTCAGGGAAGACATCGAAAAGGCCTCGACCAATTGTTTGATTGGACGAGACCATAGCGACCGAAGCGTGAGCGGCATTTTCAGCAATAATAGTGAACCGTGGGTCGTCCGCGGCGACAATAATATACGGTGAATTCAACGACTGGAACACTTTTCCGGCGTCTATCACTGCCGCTACCGCGTTCGTTTCCGCCCCAAGCGCACGTTTCATTTCTGTGTATGTCCCTCTCAAACTTCTACCGGGCTAAAGGGGACCATATCAGTCCCCTTGCCGTGCTTATGTACGATCGCCTGCGTGGTCGCAAGCAGCAAACTAGGCGCTGCGTCGACTACGACCGGTGATCGCCTTGACGATCGCAAGCAGGATGACTGCCCCAAGCACCGCGGTGATCAGTCCACCGATGCTCAGACCGCTTGTGTCGGTTCCGAGCAACATTCGGGTGACAAAGCCTCCGATAAATGCACCGATGATACCAACAATGATGTTCATCATGGCGCCCATTTGTGCGTCAGTACCCATGATTTTGCTTGCGATCCAACCAGCCAATGCTCCTAAAAGTATCCAAAGTAGAAATTCCATAGTCTTGCTCCTTCGTTGTTGTAACTTATGGGCTTACAATACGTCATTGCCGGCAAGACAAGCTGTGAAAATAGTTACAATTTATCGTGCGATTCCGTGTCCGGGCGTCGGCCAGCTGCTCAAAGTATTTTAGTTGATTTTTTCATACTGCTTATGTGAGATATATCACGGCTGTTTCTACCGTCGTGCCGTGTAATAAGGGCATGCAAATCACACGGCAATCGTATACCACTCACGAGCGCGACGCCGAGATCGAGCTCGACCAGTTTCTTGCGCAAATCAACCGCCCAACTTCGAATGTCCTCGCTGAGCTACGCGAGATGGCACTGTAGCATTTTGCGCTTATACAAAAAAACGGCCCGACTGCGAGTGGGCCGTTTTCTTTTTGCTACAGATGGGACGCTCGCCAAATGGTCCAAACCGTAACGCCGCAGATCGGTCCTGCGGCGTTACGGTTGTATCAGTGAGCTGATTTAGCGTGGACGGTGCGAGCTTGCACGGGTCCTGACATTGATAATTTCGGTTCGGCTTTGATCGATGATAGTCATAGTTTGTTTCTCCTTATGGTTTTGTCCTTCTACCATAGCTCCCCGCTGGTAAATTACT
>DASVSL010000034.1:0-7770 GCA_036388095.1 Saccharimonadales bacterium (SeqCode)
AGTTGAGAACATCGACGATGTCTACGATTTGATCGCGCTACGGATCATTGTTGACGACACTGAAGCCTGTTATAAGGCGCTTGGCGTCATCCACACCATGTACACGCCTATGGTCGGCCGCATCAAAGATTACATCGCCCGTCCGAAACCAAACGGTTACCAGAGCCTCCATACCACGATCTCGACTCCGACGGGCCAGATCGTTGAGTTTCAAGTCAGGACGGCGACCATGCATGAATACGCCGAACGCGGACTGGCGGCCAGCTTTCACTACAACGAGCAGAAACTGACTGATGCGTATCGAGATGGTCATATCGCCGCCATGCCCGCCGACCTAGCCTGGATTCGGCAATTACAAGAAGTCGCCGCCCAGCTCAAAGAAGGCAAAGAGGCAGATGTCGAGCGCCTAAAGGTTGACCTGTTTGGCAAACGTATTTTTATCCATTCACCACGCGGCGATATTTATGACCTGCCCGACGGCGCTTATCCGCTGGATTACGCCTATCGGATCCATAGCGACTTAGGCCACGGCGCGGTTGGCTTCAAGGTAAATGGCAAAATGGTACCGTTCAACCGGCCGCTGCGGCACGGTGATACCGTGGAAGTCATTACGAAGCGCACTGCCAAACCCAAATCAGACTGGCTTGATCTGGTTATTACCAGGCACGCCCGCGAAAAACTACGAGCTCGCCTGAAAAAAGGCTAGTTTTGTGGCGGCGTGTCCGTCGACGACGAAGGAGCAGTCGGTGCAGCGGGTGCCGGTGTATAGGTAAGGTCTTTTGATGAGCCAGCCACAAGATAGTAAACGTACGGAAAAAGAACCGCCAACGCCGTCGAGCCGGCGTCTTTGCCGTAGCGCTCCAAGAATTTATACGTGATGTAAATACTAATCACCATTGTCAAAAGTGAGCCAAACACCGGCAGCCACGACAGAACGAGACTTGCGAGTAGTAGCCAGAACCAGTACGTCGGTAAACCGGCTAGCTGATTCATAACATAGTAATTATACATCGGAACGAAGGCTTCCCAAGCCGGACGGTTGGCGGCGCGAAAGAACTTCATCAAGCCGAGACTCGTCAGAATATAGACGACCAGTACCATCAGCAGAATCAAGCCAGTGGCAGCGAGTATAACGCCCGGGTCAGTGTTGGCTGTGGTTGTCTGTGTCATTGCATCGTTCATGAGGTACCTCTTGTGTGTTGGCTACACCTAAAGTATACGGTCTCGGTCAGACTGCGACAATGACAAAGTAACAACAGTAGTTGTCATTTGCTACTGTGAACGGTAGCGTTCAATACACTCGCGAATGACCACTTTGGCTTCGTCGACATCACCCCAGCTCTGCACAACCGTGCTGCCTGGTTTTTTGAGGTCTTTATAGTGTGTAAAATGATGCTCAGCTTGTTTGACCCATTGCGGTATGTCGTCGAGTGATGAAATAGCGTTACCATCATCACGGTTATCAGCCGGCACGACGACAATCTTGTCATCAACTTCCCCGTCATCGACAAATTTCATGACCCCAATGATTTTCGCCTCTAACCAGACACCGGTTGGCAGTGGCTCCGGGCATAAGATAAGCGCATCGAGCTCATCGCCGTCTTCGTCGAGGGTCTGGGGAATAAATCCGTAGTTACACGGCTTGGCAAAAATTGCTGGCTCAACGCGGTCGAGCATGAAAGCGGCGTGCTCGCGGTCCCATTCGACCTTCAGGCGTGAACCTTCTGGTATCTCGACGACGGTATTCACTACCCCCGCATCAATATCGCCAGGTGTCAGTACTTTATTAAAATCAGGCATGCAGTCCTCCTTGGCACTAGATAATTCGTGTACGCTTAGTTTACCAACATTTGCCCAGTATCGGTATAATGAGCTCTGTTATGCAGCCGACACTACGTCTTATCCTGCCGACCGACTACGTTCGCGGTGCGACCGAACAGATCAAACAGGCGACTACCAGAGTACATTTACTCACGATGGTACTAGTTCATGACGACGCTACAGAGCGTCTGCTTGATGCGCTCGTCGAAGCCGCCAAGCGTGGTGTTCACGTCAGCGTCGCTGGTGACAGTTTCACCTACACCGATTTTCAGGGTAATTATATTCCGACCACCTACCGTAATCGTCGTGTCCGTGAAGCAGTCACGCTACAAAAACGCTTGCGCGAGGCAGGAGCTGAATTTAATTGGCTCGGTCGGCTCAGTATGATCGCATTCACCGGGCGCACCCATATCAAATGGTGCATTGTCGACGACATGGTCTACAGTTTCGGCGGCGTGAACATGGATCAACTCAGTACCAAGCACACCGATTACATGTTTACGGTTAAAAATGACGCTCTTGCCGATCGACTCGTGGCAGAACAAAATCGTATCATCGCCGCCGATCAACGCGGACATGCCTATCGCTCGCACCGGTTCGGCGATGAAGACAACATGGTTCTGCTCGACGGCGGCTTCCTTGGTGATTCAATCATTTACCGCCGGGCCTGTTACTGGGCTGCGCGGGCCGAAAGCGTCCTACTTGTGTCGCAGTACTGCCCGACTGGTAAGCTCAGCCGACTACTAAACGACACGGATGCGCAGCTTTATTTCAATCATTGGACCAACGCAGGCCTGCTTAACCGACTAGTCATCCGCATGGGAATGTTTTCGACCAAACAAAAAACGTCGTACCACCGACGCAATTATCTGCACGCTAAATTTATTATTTTCACTTTACCCGACGGTTCGAAAGTCGCCATTACGGGTTCACATAATTTCGTCCGTGCCGGCGTGTTTCTTGGTACCCGCGAAGTCGCGCTTGAAACCACGAACAAACAGGTGATTGCCCAGCTGGAAACATTTTTCAAACGTCACGTTAAATAGACAGTAATCGCATTCGCGTCTGCGACAATACCTTTATGAGGTCAGTTGGCCTTCTTTGCCTTCGAGGTATTCACGCATTTTGAGCGCGACGGTCGCGCCCTCGCCGACGGCACTGGCGATCTGCATAGTCGAACCGCTCCGGACATCGCCGCTTACAAAAACACCGCGCACGGTCGTCTGCAGACCACTGTCTGACTTGACGAAACCCTGCCCGTCGAGTTCGATCGACGTCCCCTGCAAGAATTGTGTGTTCGGGAGAAGCCCAACGAACACGAAGATTCCATCGCACGCAAATACGACCGGCTCACCAGCAACGGTCGCTTTAACGGTATCGACATTTTTGCCATCGCTGGCGATGATTTCGTCGGTCGTCGTGTTCAAATGAACCGTAATCTTGCCGTCTTTGACAAACGTTTCCAGCTCACGCTGCAAAATTTCACTGGCTTTGATAGTCGATCGGACGAGCAGGTCGATGTGGGTCGTAAATCGCGTCAGGAAAATCGCTTCTTGAACGGCACTATTGCCGCCCCCAACCACGACCAGCCGCTTACCTTTATAGAACGCACCGTCACAGGTCGCACAGTAGTGTACCCCGCGGCCGTAGTACTCAGTTTCACCCGGAACGCCGATTTTCTTGTAATCGCTTCCTGTCGCAATCAAGACGGCTTTGGCTTTGATCGGCCCGTCAAACGTCTCAACGACTTTATGATCGCCATGATCAGTAATACCGGTAACTTCGCCGTAGCGGATATCGGCGCCAAACCGCTCAGCCTGGCCTTGTAGTTGCTCGGCCAATTTCAGCCCTTCGATACCCTTGATAAATCCTGGGTAATTATCGACCCAGTCGGTGATAGCAGCGAGCCCGCCAACGACGCCTTTTTCAAGCAGTACGGTATCGATTTCTTCGCGCGTCGTATAGACGGCCGCCGCCAGCGCGCTTGGTCCAGCGCCGATAATGACGACATCATGCAGGGTAGTGTCAGGTTCCATAGTCACCTAGTATAGCGCGTCGGCGCCGTTACGCGACGGCCGATAATAACGCGCCCGGGTTCCAACCGATCGACGCGACTCGCTCGTCACCGGCATCATCCGTGACAGTAACGACCGGTACGGTACGCGCACCACTTTTCTCGATAATTGATTGCTCAGCGACACGATCCTCGTCGATATTAACCACGCTGTAGCTCTTCCCTTTCATATCGAGGAGTTTCTTGACCTGCGTACAGTAGGCGCACGTCGTACGGGTATAAATAGTGATTTGCTTCGACATTGGATCGGTCCTTTTAGCGTTACTGCTTGTGTATACAACTCAGTATATAGCGTTACAGGTAGCGTACAATACGCTACCTGTTGTGTTTTTAGGCTTATTTAACGTCTTTTACTTCGATGATGAATGTTAGCGGCTCGTTTGGACCAATTGTCGGTGGCTGACCTTGTTCCCCATATGCTTTGGCGGCCGGAATGGTCAGTTTTCGTACCGCGCCTTTTTTTGCCCCCGTCATACCTTCGGCCCAACCTGGAATGACTTGGCCAAGGTTAAGGTCGATCGGCGTCGTCGCTCCACTCTTACGGCTACTGTCGAAAATTTTACCGTCACTTGTCCAGCCGAAATAGTTTACATTCACGTCACTATCGGCCTTTGCCTCTTTTCCTTCGCCCGGTTTCAGCTCCTCAACTTTTAACTCTGTCACACTGGCTTTATCAAACGGATCTGCTTGGTAGCCTTCAAGTGGCTCAACCGAAGCTGCTTGTTGTCGCTGAAGTTCTTCCATCATCTTTTGTTGGTCGGCTGAATCCTTCTCGGCGTTTTTAGATGTTAAGATCGGCAAGAAAAAAGCGCCCAGTGTTCCGACCGACATAACGATCGCAATAATCCAAATTCCTATTCGTTGACCTGTACTGGTCGCCATACTACCTCCTACTTTTGCTCCACCCAGTATACATGTCAGTTGCTAGACTCAGCCTGACGTTTTGCTTCCTGGACGATAGCAGCAAAAAACGACGAGTAGTATTTCAGGTCGTGTGGCTTCAAGGTTTCAACAGGAACCCAGGCTACTTCATAGGTATTATTCACCCCCTCGTACAAACGCGCCTCTTCAGAGTTCGTGTCAAAACGAGGCACCCCGCTGACGATGTCAGCTGCATACACGGTATGGTCAAAGACTTTTCCACGGTAGTGACCAATCTGTTTCCTAACGCGTATTTCTATGCCCATTTCTTCCATTAGCTCACGCCTGACAGCCGCTTCGGTCGACTCGCCCGGATCAAGTTTGCCGCCCGGCAAGCTGTAGTAGTGCATCCGTTTACCCGCAAGATCTAAACGCGAGCGTTTGAACACTAGTAGCTTTCCGTCGCGGACGATTACCGCTCGGGCCGTCACGTAGCGGTGCGGTCGAAATCGGTTGAGATGGCTGAGTGTATGGTGAATGGCCCGCCGGATCATTACTTTAGTATACACGCCATCGTGCCCACGCTTGCTTATCACATCAAATCAGTATATAAAGATTGAATGGCCGCTGTAGAGCGGATCCACGAACCTCCTCATGAAAGGATCGTAGTATGCTCGATAAACTGCGTGACGTCGTCGATGAAGTACGGCAAAGTATTCCAAGAGACAAAGCAATTCGTTACTCGGGCTACATAGCAGGCGGTGTCCTGATCGTGACCACCGCGATCGTGTTATACATGCATGACATCTTGTGGTATGTCCTTGCCGGAATACTGCTATTTGTCACCGTGTACTTCGCGGTCAAATTCATCAGAACACGGTTCAAGCGAGACAAAGCGAGGTTGTTGCAGGCCGAAGATCCTCTGAGGACGATCGATCTCGATCATGTGCCTAACAAATACAACGAAAGCAGGCATTTCAAGTACTTCCTTAAGCACGCCACAGCTCCCGCTGTGATCGGTGTTATGGCGGTAGTCTTTGCTTTCTTATCGATCAGTGGGCTGTACGGGTTTGCCGGCGTAAATACATTGACACGACTGAGCATTGTGTTCGTCTGCGCGATCGTCATTTGCATCAGTGCCTTTCTTGTCGTACGCCATCACTGGATATGGATAAACTGGCATATCCATGCAGACCCGGTGTACGGACAGGTGGTGTTCACGCAACCCGATAATCGGCTGCTGTTCGTAAAGGGTAGCTCAAACGATCCATACGACATGAGCCAGTACACGCTGTACACACCGCTCAAGACGTGGCTCGAGCTGTATATCTTTCGCAGCTCACAGACACTTGCGCTCTTCCAGGGCAATGTGCCCAACAGCGCTTTGACGCGGCGTGAACTGCTCAGGATGCCGGATGGACCGCCAGTTTTTTTGGATATCAAACATGTCGATCAGTTGCTGGAAATTCAAAAGTATCGCAATGCACTTGAACAGCGTGAAGAGCGACACAGCCGTTCGATGGTGCAGCTACTCGAACAGAGCGTTGCTAATCAGGACACGCTCATGGTGCAGAACGAGAGAATCATTGAGCTGTTGTCCATGGTTGCTGACGTCGAATATCGCTCGCCTGCATCTGTTCGCATCGAAGATACCACTGAACTATGAGGAGGTTTAGCCCCGGCCGTCACACGTCGGGGTTCTTCATGCCTGCACGACAAGCTCAGAATGTTTCAAGAGGACACTAAGGATCGAATGCAGGTGGCCCGGCACCTTGATGTCAACCGCATCAACTCCAGGCAACAGCGTATGCTTGGGTCGTACCGTCAGGTCCCGGCTAGAGTACACCGTTTTAATACGGCCTTTTTCAGCTTGAGTGAGCGTCGATGTAACCTCGTCGGTCGCCTGCATGGCGGCTCTGAAGGCGCTGTTTTTTCGGTAAATATGGGCTCCGACGGAGCTCGCCCCGTGATTCATGCCGCATATCGTCACGACTCTATCGACACGAGGGCCTAATGACCGTAGCGCCGCTAACACAACTGCCCCGCCGGCACTTTCGCCGACAAGGACGAGCTTGTCATCGGGTCGAGTATCGATCAGAGCATGCAAGCGCGCAATTTTCTGCTCGTAGGTTTCGTGTCGATCCGCCCAACGCATTGGTAGCAGGCTGACATGCATCCCCTTTTCGCGCCAAAAGCGTAGCGCGAACCGACGAACCGGAGTATAGCCATCGCCAAGACCTGGGACGTAAATTAAATGCTGCGCGATATTAGACCTTAACTGCACCAAGCTCGCGACACGTTGCTTCAATCGCGTCGAGCACTACGGCGGCATCGCCAGATGTGAGGGTTCGTTCGTAACTAAATAGGGTAATTCTTAGGGTAATCGTTTTTTTGTCGCTATTTTCGGCGCGATAAATACTGACTGTCGAAAGGTCGACGGACATACGATCGGTCTGATGGCTGTGTAAGCCGCTGCTAGCCGCCGCTTGGAGCTGGGCGAATGGTACATCATTAGCAAGTTTCAGCGAGATATCCTGCGTCACACTCGGGAACCGTGACAAAGGCCGATACGCACGAGGAGCGGTCAAATTGGCTTGCAATAGACAGCTCACATCAAGCGTAGCAGCGGCAACGTAGTCAGGTAGTTTGAACGCCACCCTGACGTCCGCACGTAGTTCCCCGACAATACCGACACGTATCCCGCTCGTTGTTGAGAACACGGCAGCGCGCGTCGGCTCGAATGGAGCTGCAATCGAATCTTTGCTGTCGCTCGGCAAGGGACTGGCAACCAGTTCACCAAGTCCGATATCTCGGGCAGCCTGCCGAACCAGCCGATTGGCGCGATAAAATGGTGCGCCCTGCGCTGGAGTTTTACTGGCGTATACAAGATCGAGCAGTTCTCGTTCCAGCGGCAGCCCATCGCTGTCACTATCACCCACTGTTTTGTCATGCCCTTTGCCAAGTTCGAACAAACAAAACTCTTCGTAGCCTACCTTACTATTTGGCCGGACTCG
>DASVSL010000035.1:0-5110 GCA_036388095.1 Saccharimonadales bacterium (SeqCode)
AAATTCAAATGCTGAAGCTGATCGGTGCCGACAAGAATTTCATTCGTGGGCCATTCGTCATCGAGGCTGTCATGTATGGTTTTGTGGCGGCGCTGATTGCTACCGCGATCGGCTACGCCCTAATCTATGCCGCCGAAAAACCACTGGGTAGTTACGGTATCGCCGTCGCGCCGACCCTCCGAAACTTGACCGTGTTTGCGCCGCTCATCTTACTCGCGATGATCGCCATCGGGGCCTTGATTGGTGTCATTAGTTCACGGTTGGCGGTGCGTCGGTACCTCAAAGTTTGACTTTTGCAGTATAAGTGTATTGACATTCATATTTGCTTATGCTAATGTGGAATAAAGTCGCATGAAACAAAGACTACATACCACCACTTTCAACAGTACTTCACTCCGCCGGGTTGCCGTCGTAGCCTCTGCCCTCGTCATCGCCCTCTTTAGCGTCACATCGACGGTCTTTGCCGATACGCTCGATACCCAAATCAAAGACCTACAAGATAAAGTCAGCAGCTACCAAAACGAAGCCGGCCGCCTGCGTGCCGAAGCCGATACGTTGCAAAATGCCCTTGGGTCATTGACTGCCCAGAAGCAGGCTATCCAGACCAAACTCGACCTAAGTCAGGCTCAGCTCGAAAAACTCAACGCGGACATCACCGCTAATCAGGCAAAGCTCGAAAAGCAGCAAAACGTGCTTGGCTCGACCATTTCAGATTTGAGCGCCGAAAGCACCACCAGCCCAATCGAACTCCTGGCTGGCAGTAGCAGCATCGGTGACTTTATTGACCGTCAAGAATACCGCAGTAGCGTCCAAGAACAGATTCAGAGTGCCATCACAGAGGTACAATCTCTCAAATTGAAACTAGCCGAACAAAAATCTGATCTTGAAAAAGTCCTCGCCAATCAAAAGCAGCAGCGCGACGAACTGGCCGCCAAAGAAGCCGAGCAGGCAACACTGCTGGCACAAACTCAAGGCCAGGAAGCCAGCTACCAGGCAATGGTCAACGATGCCAACGGCCAGATTGGCAAGCTCCGCGCTCAGCAAGCAGCTCAGATTGCCGCCACTCGCCGCCACGCCGCTGCAACTGGTTCGTCGATTGTCGCCGGTAGTCCCTCCCGCGGTGGGTATCCAGCTTACCTCGCTAACTCACCAATGGACACCATCGTCGACGACTGGGGTATGTACAACCGCGAATGCGTCAGCTACACCGCCTGGAAGGTCTACCAGAAGAACGGCTATATGCAACACGGTGGTGGCCGCGGTCACGCCTACCAGTGGCCAACGACCTTCAACGTCGCACAGGGTAACGCCCCTCGTGCCCAGTCAGTGGTCGTCTGGAACCAGTACCAGATCGGTGGTGGCTACGGACACGTCGCGTGGGTCGAGTCGGTTGGCTCTGACGGTTCCATCTATGTCAGCCAGTACAACTACGGCAGCCCTGGTAACTACAGCGAAATGCGCGTTAGTGCATCACAGGCCTCTCAGCTGACCTACCTCTACTTCTAGACTCGCTTTCGACAACGCCCGTATGGCTGTCACCGTGCTACCATGGTGACAGCCATAATCTTTTTACTTGGGGGAACCGCCATGTCAGATCGCAAGGATGCGACACCAGCACCTACTACAAAAGCTGTATCACCAGCTCCGAAGCGCAGCGGCTTGCCGTGGCACCAGGTAGCGTTAGTCGCCCTTTTCGTGGGCGTTGTCAGCTTTATCGGTGGCACCCGCAGCGACGAGCTGCAAGCCAGCCTGAACGGGCAGGGTAGTAGCGCTGACCCCGATTTCAGCTCACTCGACGATGTCTACGATACGCTGAAGGGCCAGTACGACGGCAAACTTGATAACGCCGCCATCATCGCCGGCGCCAAAGACGGTCTGGTCAAGGCGACCGGCGATCCGTACACCGATTACTTCACCGCCAAAGAAGCCGAAGAGTTCAACAGTGACCTAAGTGGAAGTTTTCAGGGGATCGGCGCCGAACTTGGCAAAAAAGACCAACAGCTGGTCGTGATCAACACCCTCGACGACAGCCCAGCTAAAAAGGCTGGTCTCCTAGCGGGGGACGCTATCGTCACCGTCAACGACGACGATGCGGCTGACTGGTCGGTCGAAGAGGCCGTCAGCAAGATCCGTGGCGATGCTGGCACGACGGTCAAGCTTGGCATCGTCCGGGCCGATGAACTCAAAGAGATTTCTATTACCCGCGCCGCCATTACCAATCCTAGCGTCAAATCAGAAGTGCTACAGGGTAACGTCGGCTACTTGCGACTGTCCCGGTTCGATGAAAACACCGAGACGCTCAGTCGACAGGCTGCTGACACGTTCAAAGCGGACGGCGTCAAAAATGTCATCCTAGACCTGCGTGGCAACGGCGGTGGCTACCTGGACGCCGGAGTCGGTGTGGCCAGCCTATGGCTCAATGACAAAGTCGTCGTTAGTGAACGCCGCGGCAATGAAGTTGTCGAGACGCTTCGGTCAGACAAAGACGCGCCACTTGAGGGCATCAAGACGATCGTGCTGGTCGATGGTGGTAGTGCCAGCGCCAGCGAAATCGTCGCTGGCGCCTTGGTCGACAACAAAGCCGCTACCTTGCTCGGTCAGAAGACCTTCGGCAAGGGTAGTGTCCAGCGCATTGTTGACGTAAAGGGTGGCGGCCAGCTCAAGGTGACGGTTGCCAAGTGGTACACGCCGGCCGGCAAGAACATCAACAAAGAAGGCATCACGCCAGGTACGATCGTTGAGCTGACGGCCGATGATGTCAATGCCAACCGTGACCCACAAAAGGACAAAGCGCTGCAACTATTACAGGCGCCGTAACTCCTGATGACTGACACTCCTAAGATTCTGCTGGTCGAGGACGACGAGAGCCTCGCTAGTGTCTACCAGACCCGCTTCGAGGCCGAAGGGTTCCAGGTGCGCCACGTAGCCAGCGGAGAAGACGCCTTGCCAGTCGCGATCGACTACCGGCCTGATCTGATTCTGCTGGATGTCATGATTCCGGGTATCGGTGGTTTCGACGTGCTTGACCTGATTCGGACGACCCCGCAGACCATGAGCACGCGCGTCATCATGCTCAGCGCTCTCAGTCAGCCCAAGGACAAAGCCCGCGCTGAAAGCCTAGGAGTCGACGATTACCTCGTTAAATCACAAGTCGTCATCTCTGACGTCGTCGCCCGCATCCGCCGCGTCCTCGCGAACTAGCCCCATATTACCTATTACATAAGCGTATTGACAAATACGATACATTTTGCTATAATGAAAGTGTAATCATCGAAAAAGAAAAATAATATGACACACAACAACCCTGAATCATTCCGCCAGCCAAATGTCGAACCATTTCAGACCCCGCTGCCACCACGTGGCAGGTATGAGCGCTCACCTGAGCCAGTCGAGGCAGAGCCCCGCGATATCAAGCCGGAGGGGTTTATGCGCTATAACAAAGACTACATGCGCCAGCAACTTGAAGCCCCTATTGAAGAAAATCAAATCGAAGACGGCTGGACGGCCGAGGGTGAGTATAAAACTCCAGAGGATGAGATCATGGTTTTTTTGGATAAGATCAATAAAGAGGGAAACGGCATTGTCACGACTGAGGTTGCTAGGCGTGAACTGATTGAACTCAACAAAGGACGGATGATTCCAGAATCTCCCTTTGCGGCGCTCGGCGAAGTCGGATTATCAGGGAGTATTACAAAGCCGTAACATTATTCCGATTAACAAGTCGTATTCTTAAAAATAACGCCCAATCGGGCGTTATTTTTAGTCTGTGTGCAAAAATCGACTTAGGCTTGCGCGGTGACGATGACCTGGGTGCGGGGTTCGGTCTTGCCGGTGAAACGGCGGGTCTTAACCTTTTTGAAACCGACGACGCCGCTGATTGCCGCGTGAATCGTGAAGTTACGGCTCAGGTAAGTACCTGGGCCGGCTTGCTTGGTCGCGCCGACCTGGCGGACGAGGACTTCGCCGACGTTGACCTTCTGGCCACCGTAGCGTTTGACTCCCAGGCGCTGGCCGGGACTGTCGTGGACGTTTTTACTGGATCCGCCTGCTTTGACGTGTGACATACAATTGACCTCTGAACTTTTATGACAAAACTTGCTCAACTATAGCAAATATCGCACGGTCTTTCAAGGGGTGGTAGTGATTGGTGGACAGAACGATCCGTACATCGTACAGTAGCTAAATTAGACATGCCACCGACCGAAGGGAACAATCATGTCTCGTAATTCAAAGCTCGCCGGTGTCGGCGTGGTGATTTGCTTGGCGCTGACCGGCTGTAGCGGCGGTGTCAGCATCGACGGCGGACAGACGCCCCGCGTCTCGGCATCGGCCAAGCCACTGACGAAGCCCGAGCTGCGTAAGGCTCAGCGGCAGTACAAGACGGCCGAACGTGACTTGCGCCGAGCGCTCGCCAAAGCCGACAACAAGAGCGACCGCCTGTGGATTGCTCTGACCCATGCCTGCAAGCAGGGCAATGGCCTCAAGGCCGACGACAAGCTTGGTCGCCGCTACCGTCAGCTCTACCGGGATGCCTGGCAGGACAACTGGACGAAGGACAATCCGTTCTCGCTTGGACGGGACGTCATGGACCGGTTGAACAGCGGCATTTGCCAGTTGCTGCGCTAAGCCAATCACTTTTATTTTGGGCATGGGTTTTTACTAAAAACTAACGCCCTTTTTTCATGGCTTTATGAGAACAAGCAGTTCGCGGGCGACGACTTGGCCTTCGCGGTAGTAGAGCAGGTCGCTGCTGGGGGCGGCCGAGAACGCGACCCGGCGATAGCCCATGCTTTCGATGGTCGGTAACATCGGCAGGTGATGGACGCGACCGGCGACGTGCCAGGCGGGGACGGCGACGCAGAGCCGTGTACCGGGCGTAAGTTGCGCGTGAATGTTGCGCAGGAATTTTTTCATGACGACGTCGCAAGTTTGCATGGTTGCTTTGAGCGCTTTGCTGTCCGGCTCTTCAGAAAATGGATGGCCCAGGTAGCCTTCGCAGGCGACGATATCGATGGGTTGGCGCCAGACGTGATCGGCGGCGTCGACGGTTTCGTAGTGGGTATCGATGCGGATGGAACGGGTTTCTTCGAGCCATTTGAGGTTGTCGTGG
>DASVSL010000036.1:0-5458 GCA_036388095.1 Saccharimonadales bacterium (SeqCode)
CGTTGCGCCTGATTTGATGTCCATATCCCACCTTATAAACTTCTAATGCTTTTGCACCACTGTAGCACAGGGAGGCGCCAAGCAGAAGTGGTAGAATAGGACCCATATGGAGCTACTCGACGACCAAGCGGTTCTCGCCCAGCGCGACCCTGAGCGGGCCTTAAAGGTCATTGCCGAAGAGTGGCGTCAAGTCACGACCGAGCTGGCTATCATCAACCCATCGCCTCGTCGCAGCGAGGTACGGAATGTCGTGATTGCCGGTATGGGTGGCTCGGGATTAGCGTCGGATATGCTTCGCGATTGGATTGATCTATCGGTTCCGTACGAAGTCGTGAAGTCGTATGATCTGCCCGCCTACGTCGATGAGTCAACCCTAGTGGTTGCGAGTAGTTTTTCAGGCAACACCGAAGAAACGCTCTCGGCCATCGACCAAGCCCTCGCCCGTGGCGCGCAGACGGTGGTCATCACGAAAGGCGGCACATTGCTCGACGTCACCAAAGAGCACAACGTCCCCTACATCCAGATGGAATGGGACTACCAGCCGCGCATGGGGATGTTTATCAACCTGAACGGTCTCGTGCGGTTGCTGGCGTATTACGGCGTCATCGAACCGGAGCGTAGCAGCGAGCTTGCCGCGCTCGCGCCGTGGCTGCAGGCCGAAACGAACGCCTGGCTGGCAGAGACACCATCGGCAGATAACCCCGCCAAGCAACTCGCCTGGTGGTGCGCCGGTAAGACCCCCGTCATCTTTGCCAGTTCTGAACTCAAAAGCCTGGCCTACAAGTGGAAGATCAGTTTTAACGAGAACAGCAAAAACGTCGCCTACCACAACGAACTGCCTGAGTTTGATCACAACGAGTTTATCGGCTGGTCGTCACACCCGGTCGAAAAGCCGTTTGCGCCGATCGATCTGCGCTCGTCGCTCGATCACCCACGGATCAGCAAACGGTTTGAGCTCGGTGAACGGTTACTGAGTGGACGTCGCCCGGCACCAAAGCGTGTCGAACTCCAGGGCGACTCGCGCTTAGCGCAGCTACTCTGGGGCGCGATCTACGCTGATTTTGTGAGCGTCTACCTTGGCATACTAAACGGGGTCGACCCGATGAAAGTCGCATTGGTCGAAAAGCTCAAGCACGAAATGAAATAGGATGGCAGACAGACGAGACAACCCTTCGCCCAGTGCGCAAAAACTGGAGAAGCTTATCATCGGCCAGACGACAACGCTTCGACTGTTAGTCTGGCGATTGCGACGGTTTGTGCGTGATCGGCACCCGGCAAGTCGAGACGTCTTGGATGTGGAAGCGCCAGGCAAGGTGACCGGTAAGGCGGTTCGTAAGGTGTATCGAAGCGTGGATGGCTTCATGGCGCATTTCTTTCCCGGTGTTGTGAAGACGACGCCAAGAGAAGTTGCGGTGCAGCGCTTGAAAGATATGATCAATGAGCTTGACTACACCATTGTTGATGAAGATGTGCATAAGCCGTGGGGCGCGTTTTTTCGGATGGCGGACAAAGAAGCGGAGCGTTTTATCCATGAATTTTTCCCAGGCTTAAGCTTAAGAGAGGCCATGCTGGATCATGATAACGTCGTCTTAAGCCCAAAATTTTTGCTCGTCGCGCCAGGCCAACGCTTGAGTTGGCAATTCCATCACCGTCGGGCTGAACGGTGGCGGTTTCTGAGCGATGGTAAATACCATATCAGCGACAATGACGACCTTAGTAAACCGATACACGCAAGAGCAGGAAGTATTGTGCAATTTGCCACTGGACAGCGTCACCGTTTGTGTGCTGCCGATGAAAATGCGTATACTCTCGTTGCGGAAATTTGGCAACACACTGACCCCGGCCACCCGTCAGAAGAAGCAGACATCGTCCGGCTTGCAGATGACTACCAACGCTAAGGCCGAGCTTGTTATACTAATCGGATGGAAAGCGTCCACTTCTGTGAAGGATTGGTGTCTTTCAATTTGCTACCCTCCACCTGTAGCGTACCCGAACAATTTGCTGCATCGTCGTCGACGCCAACTCTAAGGATGACTTGTGCGTTACAGGCTATGGCAGTCCAAAATGGTGGAATTGCTAGAAAGCACAAGCGTATTAAGGAGATGACATGAAGAAGTTGATTGCTTTTGATCTTGATGGCACTCTAGCACCTAGTAAGTCCGCTTTGCCGGATCGCGTTGCGGCTGCTGTTGGTCGTTTACTTGAGCATTATGAAGTCTGCGTTATTTCTGGCGGAAAATTCGGCCAGTTCGAAACACAATTCTTAAACAATTTTCAGACAAATCAACCTCGTTTTCATCGCTTACACCTTATGCCGACTTGTGGAACGCAGTACTACACTCATGATTCACAAACTATGACTTGGAGGCAAGTATATGCAGAGAATCTGAGTCAAGGCGACCGTACGCGTATTATTGACGCGATCAATGGAGCCATTGACACACTCGGCCTTAGGGAAGAAACAGTGTACGGAGAAATCATAGAGGATCGCGGTAGTCAAATCACTTTCTCTGCACTCGGTCAAGACATCGTTGCTCACTTAGGTGACGAAGGGGTGGCAAAAAAAGAAGCTTGGGATCCTGATTCAAGCAAAAAACATTCGTTACGGCAGTATTTGACCGATCGATTACCAGATTTTGAAGTGCGAACTGGCGGCTCTACTTCGGTTGATATTACTATGCCGGGAATTGACAAGGCCTATGGTATGAATAAACTGATGGAACATCTTCAACTACGTAAAAATGATGTTTTGTTTATAGGGGACCGCTTGGAGGAGGGTGGTAACGACTACCCGGTTCTTGCGATGGGCATAGACAGTATCCAGATTGCACATTGGCAAGAGACCGCCCTTGTTGTTGAGTCAATTAATTTTGTCGCCTGAGATGAGGAGGTATGAAACGGGAGGCGCGACTCATATCGACCATTTAACAACTTTATGATCACCCTGTGCTTGCGCTGACTTGAGAAACTAATGTAAGTTGCGTGAGCTGTTGAGTGTCCACGATAGAAACCACACCGGAGAAAACAGCATGAAACGAATCATTGTTAGCGGCTACTTTAACCCACTGCACGGCGGACATTTGAACTTAATCGAAGCGGCTCGTGAAAAAGGGGATCACCTTATCGTCGTGGTCAACAACGATGATCAGCAAATGCTGAAAAAAGGCAAGATTATCCTAGACGAAGCCAACCGCGTTCGGCTGGTATCTGCGCTTCGCCAGGTTGACGAGGTAGTGGTTTCGATTGACGATACGCCAGGCCAGGCAAAGACGCTGAATATGATTGCCAATAAATACCCTGATGACGAGCTGCTATTTTGCCAAGGTGGTGATTACGGTTCGCTTGACGCTCTGCCCCCTGATGAAGCAGCTGTATGCAAGGCTAAGCGCATAACGGTCTTATTTGGGGTTGGTGATACCGAAAAGTATGATTCATCAACTCGCATCAATCAGGCGCTCGGGCTTCAAGACTAGTTATTGATAGTGACGTAGGGCACTGATCGGGTCTTTGCGAGCCGCTTTGGCGGCTGGGTAAGCGCCGAAGATGATGCCGACGATGAGGGCAAGAAGGAAGCCACTGGCGATGATGAGCGGCGAATAACTTGGCGACAGGTTCATGAGAGAGCCAAGGAAGACGGCGATCGAATAGGCGAGAATCGTGCCGATAATACCACCGGCAACACACATCAGCAGCGCTTCGATCATGAACTGCGCCAAGATGTCACTGTCGGTCGCCCCCAGGGCCTTACGGATGCCGATTTCGCGGGTGCGTTCGGTTACGCCCACCAGCATGATGTTCATGACCCCAATACCACTAACGAGCAGCGTGACACCAGAGATAATTGCCGTCACCATGAGGACGCTACGAAAGACTTGTTCAGCGTACTTTGTCAGGGCCTCGCCGGCTAGAACGGTGAAATCGCGCTCACCGCGGTGGTTCGTCAGGACGGCTTGGGTGATCGCCTCGGCGTTCGTCTGGACCGTATCAACACTGGACGTCCGCACGATAAGCTGCTGAATTTGTGCGATGCCCTGGTTAAAACTCTTGCCATCATCAAGGCTGACAAATACCGCGTCGTCGAGGTTGATACCCGTCAGGTTCACGGGGCTATTTAGTCGTTTCATGACGCCAATCACCGTATGCGGCCGTCCCTTGACGACCAAAGATTGGCCCATGGCTTCATCGGTTCCATATAAGTTGATCGCTGTCTGATGACCAAGGACGACGGTGTCGCGTGCCGTTTGTTCGTCGATAAATTGGCCGGATCGTACCGATAGATCTAGCGTTGGGAGGAGGGCCTGGCTCGTCGCGACGATCGGGACGTGCTTGGCACGACCTTCGTCGGTGGTAACGCTGCCGCTCAGCAGCATCAGTGGCGTCACCTGCGTGTTGCCTTTGACACCCTGCACACTACGGTAATCGCGCTCCGTCAGGCTTGTCGTCGCGGCTGTGCCGAATGGACTAAGGGTGCTGCTATCCAGCTCGGCGTTGCCCGGGCGGACAATGATGACGTTACGATCAAGCCCGTTGACCTGGCCGGCCAGCGTCTGGCGAATGCCATCGCCAAGCGCTAGCACCAACGTGATACTAGCGACACCAATGATGATGCCGAGCGTTGTCAGGGCGGTGCGGGTCCGGTTGGCGCGCAGGTTAGCACTGGCAATTCGGAGCTGTTCGAGGCGCATACTCATGCGTCCTCGCTCATGACTTTTTTCAAATTGGCATCGAGGCTTCGTTTTTTGCTGCGAGATTTCTTGGGGCGCTTTTGCTTGGTGTCGCGGGCGATCCGACCGTCCTTCATGTGGAGGATGCGAGTGGCGTACGTGGTTAGGTCGGGGTTTTGCGTCACCATCAAAATCGTGTTGCCAGCTTGGTGAATGTCGCGCAGCTCATTCATGATGAGCTCGGATGATTTGCTGTCGAGATTGCCGGTCGGTTCGTCGGCCAGGATGATACTCGGGTCGTTCACAAGTGCCCGGGCAATGGCAACGCGCTGCAGCTGTCCACCCGATAACTGTGACGGCATGTAATATTCGCGCTCTTGGAGTTCGAAAATACCTAGCATCTTGCTAGCGCGGGCTAGCCGTTTGTGACGAAGGCCATTTTTGTAGCTGAGTGGTAAGGCGACGTTTTCAATGATATTCAGGCGGGGCAGGAGGTTGAAGCTCTGAAAAACGAAGCCGATTTGCTGAGCCCTAATATGGGCGCGAGTACGGTGGCTGATTTCTGCGACCGAGCGACCGGCTAAGGTATACGTGCCGTCCGATGGCGTATCCAGCAGCCCAAGAATGTTCAGCAAGGTTGTCTTGCCGCAGCCGCTCGGGCCCATGATGGCGACGAATTCTCCCTCATCAATGCTTAGATCGATGCCGTCAAGGGCGCGGGTTTCACTCTCATCAAAGCCGTATCGCTTCGTCAGATTGACGAGCTCGATGACGGGTCGAGGGGTTGGGGTATC
>DASVSL010000037.1:0-3161 GCA_036388095.1 Saccharimonadales bacterium (SeqCode)
AGCATGAAGCATAAACCTATTGAGGCATTCGACCTTCGGTTCATCCAGCTCTGCCGTCGGTACTATTTGCCACTGTCGCGCTTTGCACTGTTTATTGTCTTTTTCTGGTTCGGTGCCTTAAAGCTACTTGGGCTGAGCCCGGCGTCGCCACTGGCGGAAGCATTGACGGCTAACACGATTGGCGCGCAGTACTTCGATGTAGCCTTTTATGGGTTGGCCGTCTTTGAATGTCTGATCGGATTATTATTTCTAATCCCAAAAGCGACGCGACTTGTTATCCCGCTCTTATTCGCGCACCTCATCCTTGTCAGTTCGCCGTTGGTGCTCGTGCCAGGTATGGTTTGGAGCAACTGGTTTGTACCAAGCCTTGAAGGCCAGTACATCATCAAAAACGTCGCCCTCGCGGCCATTGCGATTGGCATCGCCGCCCACACCGAGCCAATCGCGGTCAAACGCCAGCGTCAAACGTGAACCCGGTATCTTTATCTAGTACACTAGTCTGATGATAAAGCCCCAATTAGAGCTGTCTGTCCGTCTCGACAAGATCGTCGGCGGCGGCCAAAGCCTCGGCACGATGGACGATGGCCGCAAGGCATTTGTGTGGGGTGGACTACCTGGCGAAACCGTTACATTCAGCGTTTCTAAGAAAAAGAGTAAATTCGTCGAAGGTATCGTCACCAGTGTTACCGATGCGAGCGATCAGCGAGTCGCGCCGCGCGACGAGGCCAGCTATCTCTCGACGTCCCCATGGCAGATGATGTCGTTTGATGCCGAACAGCACTACAAAGCCGCTCTGCTAGAGGAGGCTTTTGAGCTACACGATATCGTACTACCTAGCCCAATTGATATATACACGGACGAAATTGAGTATGGCTATCGCAACAAGATTGAATTCAGCTGGTGGGGTGACACGGACGATGACGGCAAAGAAACACTTGACCTCGCTTTTTTCAGACGCGGCAGCAAAGGCAAGATACCAGTCGATGGCATGTCGCTCGCCAGGCCCGAAATCAACCGCCTGGCGATCGAAATACGCGATCATCTTCGTTCCGTCAGCGTTTCAGCGCGACGGCTAAAAACACTGTTGATTCGGTGCGATCAAGCCGGCAACTGCGTCTGGCAGCTCTATGTCAAAGACCAAGCGATAGCCGCGGCCCTTAGCCCCGCCAAAGCCAAGGCGTTCCCAGCCCAAGGTGGCGAGATCATATTTTCTGAACCGAAAAGCCCGGCCAGCCGAATCACAAAGCGACTGACCGCCTACAGCGACGTCAGTTTGCAAGATACCGTTTTAGGCACACCGTTTCGTTACGCCGCCGAAAGTTTTTTTCAGGTCAATGTACCCGTGTACGAACGGGCGCTGACTGATATGGCGATGTGGCTACCGTCGTCGTCAGCCGGTCTCGGTCAAACCGCTTCGGATGAGAACTTTGCCTTACCGGCAAAGCGGGGCAAGACAGATGATCAGATGGCGCCGAGCGAGTTCTCAACGAAAGACGGTTTGGCCGAGGCAGGACATCGTAGCACCCCGCCACGCGTGCTCGATCTCTATAGTGGTGTCGGTACGATTGGCCTGACGATCGGTGGGCCAGGTGTTACCTTGGTCGAAAGTGACGAAAACGCCGTCCGCGAAATGAGGCGAAACATCCTTGAGCAGGATATCGATGCGGTCCCGATTCATGCACCGAGCGAAAAAGCCGTCGAGTACATCACGGGCGATAAGCTGGTTATCGTCGACCCGCCACGCGCTGGGCTGCACGCCGATGTTATTGCCCAACTACTCGAGGTGAAACCCGCACGCATCGTGTACTTAAGCTGTAACCCCGTCACCCAGGCGCGTGACGTCGGTTTACTGGCAGAGGCGTATGGCATTCGCCACCACCAAGGCTACAATTTCTTTCCCCGCACACCACATATCGAGCATCTTGTCGTGCTCGATCTAAAAGCTAACTAGCTTTGCGGTAGGCGTATTTCGCCGCGACGCGCCAGCTGGTACTGTCTGACGAATCGAACTGACGAATAGTGGCTTCGGGGATAGATGATATCAGTACGAGTGCCGGGTTGTAGGGCACGCTGAGACGATAGAAACGCAGATCGCTGTCGGTCGGGTGAAGGCGCCCAGGAAAGACATTCTTGAACTTATCAGTCGCGATTTCATCGAAGTACTTCGGGCGGTGAGCAGGGGGCAAATAGGCCTCGGCTTCGAGTCCCATCCGCCGGATCATCGTGCGGACATCGCCCAGCGTCAGGGCAGCCTTGCCATGAATCAGGGCGTACATGACGTTCTTGCCGGTCAAAAACACACTACCTACTGATGTGTGAGAGGTCGGAACGTTGCGTACGATAACCGCCTGAATGTCCAAACGCTTGCCAAACTGCTCAAGCGCAATTGCCTCTAATGCCATATCGTCGAAGATAGCGGGGTCCATATCGGTATTGTAACAGATACGGCTTGTAATACTTGACAAGTATTAGCATAAGGTGTATTATAAGAGGATAGTAGCTGCGTGGCAGCTTTTTTGCTATCACCATGGCGAGGGTGGCGTATCGGGGTACAATGAAAGCCGTGGATATGTTCAAGGAGCGATACAAAGCACTCAACGATGCCCAGCGCCAAGCGGTCGATACGATCGAAGGACCGCTAATGGTGATTGCCGGGCCAGGGACGGGCAAGACCGAGCTATTGAGCCTGCGCGTCGCCAATATCCTACGGGTCAGCGACACTGCGCCGCAAAACATTCTTTGTCTTACCTTTACCGAATCGGGCGCTACCGCCATGCGTGAGCGATTGGCCGGACTGATCGGCGCCGATGCCTACCGCGTGGCGATTCATACCTTCCATAGCTTTGGCAGTGAAATCATCAATCAATACGGCGAGTACTTTTATCACGGCGCGCATTTTCGCCCGGCCGACGAACTGACCGGGTACGAAACCCTGCGGGCGATTTTCGAAAAGTTACCGCACGACAATCCGCTCAGCAGCACGATGAACGGCGACTTTACCTATCTGCGCGACGTGCAATCAACCATTTCAGACCTCAAAAAAAGCGGTCTGACCAGCGATGAGCTGACGGCGATTCTTGATCGTAACGATCGGTTTAGCGCCTGGTTGCAGCCTCGTCTGGACGCGGCGCTTGGCGACCGGCTCAGCAAAAAATCAATCG
>DASVSL010000038.1:0-17917 GCA_036388095.1 Saccharimonadales bacterium (SeqCode)
TGAGGTTCTGACGTCGAGCTCAGTAAATTCCACGTCGAGCCCGAGGTCCGCGAAGCGCTGTACGTTCGCTTGGACTTCGTCACGGGTCGGCGACCAACCACCAGGTTCGGCCTCTAGGTGAGCCTGGAACCCGACGCCATGGATCGGGACGCCTTGCGCTTTGAGATTTCTTACCAAGTTGTACATGGCCGTACTTTTTGGGTTAATCCACTCGACACCGTAGTCGTTGATGAAGAGTTTCGCCGTTGGGTCAGCTTCACTAGCGTAGCGGAGGGCATTGGCAATGTAGTTTGGACCGATGGCGTTGTACCAGACTGTCGGGCGCCAACCACCGTTGTCATCGAATGGCTCGTTAACGACGTCCCAGACCGGTACCTTACCTTTAAAATGTGTTAGAACGGTTTGGATATGGGTCTTCATAACGGGGTCTAGTTGGGCTCCGGTCCAGCTTCGGCCCGTTAGCCAGCCGGGGTTTGAAATATGCCAAACGGTGGTATGGCCACGGATTTTTTTGCCATTGGCCGCGGCGAAATTGACCATTGAATCTGCTGTTGCAAAATTGAATTGGCCTTGCTGCGGCTGGAGCGGTTCCATTTTCATTTCCCACTCAGCCGAGACGGAATCAAAATTTTGCAAAAAGGTGTTGCGGTAGGTCGCGTTGCTGTTGATTGTGCCGATTTGAATGGCCGCACCGAGACTGACTTTGCTCCGGGTCGTCGTGCCGGTACCAAACTTAAGGGCCTTGCCCGCCGACGCACTGGCGTCGGTCACCTGTGATGCACCGTTTGCCAGTATCCCGGTTTCAGGCTCGAAGCCAAAGGCGTTGACGGCTGCATTGCTCGCGGTGATTAAGTACACGCCGATGCCGCCTACTATCAGGACACCTGTTGATACGATGAGGGGGCGCGAGATGAGGATGTTTTTGAGTCGAGTTTTCATTTTATTTTACCGAATTTATACGTTGATACTACAGCAGTTACGTGCCGCTGTCTATACCCATTAGTTCTGATGATTGTTACACTTGATCATATGAATTCGGTGAATGATGTACTGAGCAGTATCGAAAACGATCGTCGTCGAAATGACAGTGAACAACTCATCACAATCGTACGAACCGTGACGAGCGAAGAGCCTACCCTATGGTACGGCGGAATCATTGGGTTTGGCACCTACCACTATGTGTATGAGTCAGGGCGCGAAGGCGACACACCAATCGTCGGGTTTGCGCCGCGCAAAAACGCTATCGTGATCTATGGGCTAGTCCTGGATGACCACCAGGCGGACCAGGTGAAGAAATTGGGCCCAGTCACTATGGGCAAGGGCTGCATCTATATCAAAGATCTGTCTAAAGTCGATCATGTGCTACTGCGTGACATGATTACGGCGGCCTTTGCCAGGCGAAGCACGGTTTCGTAGCGATGACTAGGTACGCCGGTAGGTACTACGTGTGAGTCTGTGGTTACTGTTAATACTTTTGCACACCGTCTTGGCTGCTATCTGTTTTGCGGCTGGCATAGCCTTGCTCGACCCTGGCCGAGCGAGGCGGTATAAGTGGCTTATGGATACTTTTGTGTATTCGCTCATCGGAATGATTGTTTTTATGATCGCTGCAACAATTTCGCACTGGGGCGACATCGCGTTATCGGAACGAATCGTGTTCAGTCTTTTGCCACTGCTCGGTCTATACATGCTTTATCGAGCTGTTAAAAGCCGGGGCCATATCAGTGCCGGGGAAGAGCGTATGTATATCGATGATATCGGTTTTGGCCTTATATCCTTGCTAAACGGTTTCATCATTGTGGGCTTACTTGATCTGCGAGCGCCGGGCTGGGTCGTTGTGATCGGTGCGGTGCTCGCCGTTATAGCAGGCAATCGCTACATCGCAGCCGTCAAACGCCGTTATACGGATGTACGGTGAGTAACGACAAAGCACTGCGCATGAGGCCAAACCGATTACGAATGCTTCTCTAAAAAGAGATGTACGTTACTTTACAGTCTTACTTCATTTACGCTGGTACACTGCGAAGATCATTTCAGCAGGAGGCCACAGTATGAAAGCAGCTCAAATTAGTGAATACGGTGACCCATCGGTCGTTCGGCTCGTAGATATCGATCAGCCGACAGTCGGAGACGGCCAGGTAGTCGTCGAGGTGTACGCTTCGAGCATCAACCCGTTCGATAGCACCGTACGGGCGGGTCACGTCAAAGACCTCATGCCACTGAGTTTGCCGGTGACACTTGGCGGAGATATTGCTGGTACAGTTACGGCCGTTGGAGCAGACGTGACAAGCGTCGTTGACGGCGATATGGTCTATGGCCAAGCAAATGCAGTCGCTGGTAACAGTGGCGCCTTCGCTGAGTACGCCCGTACGAACGCCACCGAGGTAGCGAAATTACCAAATAATGTTGATTTCAAAGAAGCCGCCTCATTACCGCTCGTCGGGGTGAGCGCTCTCCAGGCGATCACCGAGCACTTAGAAGTTACAGCCGACCAAAAACTCTTCATTAATGGTGCGGCTGGTGGAATCGGATTGATTGCAATTCAGATTGCAAAGCATCTTGGCGCTCATGTTGCTGCCACGGCTACGGGTCAAGGTGTGCAGGCGGTGACCGATGCTGGCGCTGACGAAGTGATTGACTATAAAACGCAGGACTTCAAAGAGTTACTGAGCGACTATGACGCAGTCTTTGATCTGGTCGGTGGCGAAACGTTCGATACGAGTCTGCACGTCCTTAAGCGCGGTGGTAAGGCCCTTTCGATGGCCGCGGTGTCGCCTACTAGCGCACTTGAGGCAGAGCTGGGAGTCACCGTCATGTCACAAATGACACGGGTGACGACAGAGTGGCTCGATGAGCTCACGAAGCTTGTCGAAGCGGGTGTCGTCACACCGCATATCGATCAAGTCTTTACGTTAGATGACATTGTAGAAGCCTTTCAAGCAAAAGAAGACGAGAGCGTCATCGGCAAGATCGTCGTCGACATTCATCAATAGACAGCTGCTCACCGACAAACAATTTCCTCAACGTGCATCCAGGGTCTCAGCGAACCGCGCAAGGTTTGCTAAGATGTCATGAGTGGCGCCTTGGCGGAGCGGTTACGCAGAGGTCTGCAAAACCTCGTAGACGGGTTCGACTCCCGTAGGTGCCTCCACGTCGGAACTCATTTTCGGCCTCGCGGCTATTTTGCGATCAAGTAGCAAAATAGCTCGCGGTGCCTTCGTTGTTCCTCCTTACGGTTTAAAATCTATGATTTCAAACCGAAGAATCGCAGACGTCGCAGGGGCGAGTGGCGGAATTGGTATACGCGACAGACTTAAAATCTGTTGGTTGAATAAACCTTGTGGGTTCAAGTCCCACCTCGCCCACCATTGAATTAACCTGTCACCCTGATAGGTTAATTCAATGTGGATTGGCCAGTGGGGCTCGAACGGGACTTCAAGTCTGAAGTCACCGGCACTTCGTGAGATTGATCGAGTGAAGCAAGTTCCACTTGTCTACGTATAAAAATAAACCAGCATAGGACTGGTTTATTTTCATTTCATATTGAAGCGGCGCGCCGGACAGGTAGGATACCTATCAACGGCGCGCCGAATGTCAGAGCGAGTATATTCACTTCGCTAGTTCTCGGTCAATCCTGATCAACAGGATGTTCCCATAGCGCTTGACGCCCGACGAGGACCGGTCAATCACAAGGTCGGCAGCAGCAGAGTCAAAGTTGAAGTAGTTTTCGACGTTGGCCTGCAATATGTAACTGAGGGCCGTCACGCCGATAACGGCGATGAGCAGCAAGCCGATCAAGGTATTGCCATTTAGCTCTCGTGATGAGTCTTCACGCCTCATTCTTCGGTCGTCACGCTTCTCGTAGATCCTGATGGCTGCTACTAATGCTGCGATGAATATGGCGAGGATTGGTAGGTTAACGCCATTTTGGTCTGCTTGGCCTTTGTGGAGTATCTGCGACATTAAAAATCCGACAGATCCTGAAAACAGCACCAAACCGATGATCTTTGCAATCCATCCCCAGCTGAGTAACTGGTAACTCAAGAGCGCAGTGACAGCTGTTGCGGAAAACGTAAGGATGTTTGGCCCTACGATAAACCCGAAAATGTTCACTTCTATCTCCTTTAGTGCAGAAGAAAGTCCGACCTCGTTATTTAAACAATATTTAGTCTATGATGCAAGTTTCCAGTGGCATACCTCTTTTGCGGTAAGCACGCTATACTACAGTCATAATAAGAAGAGGAATCAAACATGGGTATCGGACTTATCGTCATCATTGTGATTATCGTCATCATCGCGCTGTTTCTGTGGCTCACCTACAACGGTCTCGTCAAATTGAATGTCCGGGTACAAGAAGCATGGAGTGACATCACCGTCCAGCTGAAACGTCGCGCCGACTTGATCCCCAACTTAATCGAGACGGTCAAAGGTTACGCTGCGCACGAAAAGCAGGTATTCCAGGATGTCACCGAGGCGCGCGCCAATGTCCTGAACGCGACGCAGCAAGGTCCAGCAGCCACGGCTAAAGCAGAAAACCAGTTCGAAGGCGCCCTCAAAAGCCTCTTCGCCGTCAGTGAAGCCTACCCACAACTGCGGGCCAGTGAAAACTTCCAGCAGCTCCAGGCTGAATTGGTCGACACCGAAGACAAGATCCAGGCGAGTCGACGTTTTTATAACGGTGGCGTCCGCGATATGAACACCAAAGTTCAGCAGTTCCCGAGCAACTTCGTGGCGCGTATGTTCGGTTTTTCGAACAAAGAGTTCTTCGAAGTCGAAGACATGGCCAGTATTGAAGCGCCAGTCGCTGTAAAGTTCTGATCGTTAAGCCTACTCCGGCGAGTCGGCCGGAGTAATAATCGCTCTAAAGGTATACTGTTTATATGTATTCAGCTATTGCTGCCAATAAGCGCAACACGTTCTTGATTCTCGCCCTATTTATCGCCATTATCGCGGCGCTGGGCTGGGTATTTAGTGCCATTTACGGAAGCACGGGAATTTTCTGGGGGACGCTAGTTGGCGCCGCTATCTACGCACTCATCCAGTATTTCATCGCCGCCCGAATGGCCCTGGCACTAAATGGTGCTAAAGAGATCAAGAAGGCAGATAACCCCCGCCTGTACCGTATCGTCGAGAACTTGTCGATCACGAACGGCATGCCGATGCCGAAAGTCTATATTGTGAATGACCCAGCGCCGAATGCGTTTGCTACCGGGCGCGGGCCCGAGCATGCGCATGTCGCGGCAACGACCGGTATTTTAGCGCTGATGGACGATCGTGAGCTTGAAGCCGTCATGGCGCACGAGATGGGGCACGTACAGAACTACGATATTCGCGTCATGATGATCGTGTTTGGTCTGGTGAGTGCCATTGGTTTAATCGCCGACGTGCTGGTGCGATCATTTTGGTTCAGCGGCGATAACGATCGGCCGATAAGCCCGATCTTTTTGATCATCGGTATTGTTGCCGCGCTTGTTTCACCACTGATTGCGGCACTCGTTCAGGCCGCAGTTTCGCGACAACGCGAGTACTTAGCGGATGCGACAGGTGCGATGACAACGCGTGACCCTGAAGGGCTCGCCAGTGCGCTCGAAAAACTCGGCAGTGCTGGAACGGCCCTCAAACGCCAAAATACCTCGACCGCGCATTTGTTTTTTGCCAACCCCCTCCGAAAGTCGGCTTTCTTGAATATTTTTAGCACCCACCCGCCAATCGAACAGCGTGTCGCTCGTCTACGCACAATGGGTACGCAGTTTTAACGTCTATGGCAGCCCCGACTCACCAAAAACGAAAACGAACAACCTCGAAACGTAAGCCCGCTACGTCGACGCCCGAAGACGTAGTCACCAAAACCCTCCCGGCCGAGGCGACGAACCAGCCCGTCGTTGCCGGAGTCTTTAACCACACACGGGTGACTGCGGCCACGCTACGCGCTGAATGGAAGCTGCTGGCGCGCGTCATTTTACCGATCTGGCTCCTGCTGGCGCTGCTAACCCTCAAATCGGCTTTAGAGGAATATGCCGGCGTCCGAGGAGCGGCAGCCGAAATAGGGGAGCCATTTACGAGCATCTTTGTCTACTTGTCGGTTCTGGGTGGAATACTGACCAGTGGCTTAGGTGAAATGCAGCAGATGCAATCAGTCGCTTTGTATCTCGTACTGGCACTGACGGTGGTATGGCTAGTACGGCACCGGCTTGCCGGCGACACTGTCCGGGCGCGTGACGGGCTGTATAACTCGCTCGCGCCACTAGTAGCGCTGCTGGTCATCGCCGCGGTGGCGATTGTTCAACTACTTCCGGCCGTCCTTGCAATAACTACGCTCGCGTTGGTTTCGCAGCTTGGTGTACTGGCTAATGTTTTTGTACTTATTATCGCCGGACTTCTGACGTTACTGCTGTGCGCAGTATCACTATACTGGCTGAGCGCGACGGTCATTGCTGCGGTCATCGTGACGATACCGGGTGCCTACCCGATGCTGGCGCTTCGTTCTGCCAGCGACCTGCTCAAGGGACATAGGCTTGCAATCATTCGTCATATTATTTGGTTATTGGTTCTCTCAGCATTGATTCTTGCAGCGGTGTTACTGCTACCGGTGCTACTCGATTCGGCCGCAGGCGGGGGACTGGCAGCGCCGCTCGTACTGTTATATCAACTAGCCAACCTGTGCGTCGTCGCCATCGTCGTGACCTACGTTTTTATGCTGTACAGGAGAATCATCGATGCCAAACGTATCTGAAACACGCTACCGCGAGCTGTTGGAGTTGCTGAATCGGTATGCCTACGAGTATTACGTTCTCGATAAGCCAAGTGTTGAAGATGCTATATACGACAGTTTGATGGGCGAAATAAAACAATACGAGGCAGCGCACCCGGATCGTATCAATCCAGGTAGCCCAACGCAGCGAGTTGCCGCCACGGCGCTCGATACGTTTTCTAAAGTTGCCCACCGGTGGCCGATGATCTCGCTTCAAGATGTGTTTGCACGCGAAGATGTCGAGGCGTGGGTGCAGCGGATGGACAAACTTCTGCCCGGCGCGACGCACGAATTTTTTTGTGATATTAAAAAAGATGGTTTGGCCTGCTCGCTCGTCTACCAGGATGCTCAACTGGTGCAAGCCGTGACACGCGGTGATAGTCGAATCGGCGAAGACGTGACGCAAAATGTCCGGACCATAAAAAGCGTACCCTTATCGCTCCGTGCAACTGACAAAACAAAACAATTCGTCCGTGGTCGTACTGAAATACGTGGCGAGATTGTCATGTACAAAGCGGCGTTTGAGAGGCTTAACCAGCAGCGTCAGGCCGCTGGACTTGTGCCGTTCAAGAACCCGCGAAACCTGGCCGCCGGCACGATACGCCAACTTGATCCGAAACTGGTGGCTGAGCGACCACTGACCTTTATCGGCTATGATTTACTGCGCGAAGCTCCGTCAGACGTGCCAACCAATATGTTTGCGTACGATACGATGCGTTCACTAGGAATTACTGCCTCACCAGAGGCGGATGTGTTCACCTCGCTTGATGACGTGATGCAGTACGTTGACAACTGGGACAAAAAGCGGCACGATTTGCCTTATAACACCGACGGTTTGGTTATTAAAGTAAACGACCGTGCGCAGTTTGATCGGCTTGGCACGGTGGGCAAGAATCCGCGTGGGGCAGTGGCCTTCAAGTATGCCGCCGAGCAAGCGACGACTGTCGTGCGTGATATCGTCATTTCGATTGGCCGGACCGGGGCTGCAACACCGACCGCCGTTTTTGATCCAGTGCAGGTCGCTGGTACGACCGTGCAACATGCAACCCTTCATAACGCCGACGAGATTGCGCGCAAAGACGTCAGGGTTGGTGATACTGTCATCATTTATAAAGCAGGCGATATTATTCCACAGGTTGAATCGGTCATTACTGAGTTGCGTGATGCTGCGAGTCAGCCGTATGACTATCAAGTCGAACTGGCTCGTCAGTATCCGGACATGGAATTTATACGGCCAGAGGGTGAAGCGGTGTATCGAGTGCGCGGTGCGACCGGACCGATTCTGCTCAAAAAAGCGCTCGAACATTTCGCCAGTAAAGGGGCACTCGATATCGATACGCTGGGCGAGAAAAACGTCGCACTATTAGTTGACACTGGTCTGGTGGGCGATTTGGCCGATATCTATACCCTGACCGTCGAGCAACTGGTTGGGCTAGACCGGTTTGCAAACGTATCAGCTCACAAATTAGTTGACGCCGTTGCCAAGGTGCGGACACCGCCACTCGAACGATTCGTATATGGACTGGGCATACGACACGTCGGTATCCAGACGGCTATTGACCTTGTAAATCACTTCGGGTCGTTGGACGCGATCGCCGCCGCTACGCTCGAAGAACTCACCTCAGTTAATGGCATAGGGACGGTTGTGGCCGAAAGTGTTGCGGCGTGGTTTGCTGATCCGGACAACGAACTGCTGCTACAAAAATTCGCCGACGTCGGTGTCCGGCCAGTGTTCATTCGACGAACAGGCGGACTGACCGGTAAGAGTTTCGTTATTACAGGCAGCCTTCGTTCGCTGTCGCGTGACCAAGCAGCTGACAAGATTCGCGCGAAGGGTGGAGTATTCCAGTCATCGGTCACGAAAGATACAACCTACCTCGTGAACGGTGGAGCGGCTGGATCGAGCAAGCTTAAAAAAGCCGAAGCACAAGGAACGAAAATCATTGACGAAGCCACACTGCTGTCACTGGTCGACGATAAGTAGTAGTTGGCTCGCTATCAAATAAGCTATAGTGTGTTGTAAGTGAAACAGAAACTGATAAGGAACCTACTATGAACCCAAACCAACCGCCTACGCAGCCAACAGCTCCCGACGTCCCTCCGACGACGGCAGTGCCACCTCAGGGTGTGCCGCAGCCCCAACCGTATGCTCCATCGTCACCTGCGCCGGTACCAGTTCAGCCCGCCGTGCCGCTTAGCTTTGCGCCACCAGCGCAGCCGATGCAGGATGCACCGACGTCTACCGCTCCTGCTGCGTCAGCGCCTTCATACGAGACTCCGTCCTACGCACCGCCAGTCCAGCCAGTCCAAGCTGAGTCGATGCCGTCCGCGTCACCGCAGGGACCAGCACCATCACCGTTTTCGACTCCCGCACCTACCTCTCCTTCGCCACAAGCGGTGCAAGGCCCTGGTACCGAGGATCCCGGTAAGACACTTGGACTTATCGGCTTCGTACTGTCGCTACTCGGTGGCGGGCTGATTAGTCTAATTATCGGTGTGATTGCACGTTCGCAATCGAAAAAAGCCGGATTCAAAAATGGGTTTGCGCTCGCCGCCATCATCATCTCGATCATCTCGATTGTTATTTCTATTATTATCACCATTGCATTCATTGCCTTGTCTAAATCGGCCGTTGACAGCTGTAAGCAAAATACGACCACCACCACGAATGCCGATGGCTCAGTGTCGACGTCTTGTTCAGTCGGTGGTGAGAGTACATCAAACGGAACAAGTTCTGAAGGTAGTTCGGCGACGTCGTTTGATATAACTGAGTAACCTATACACAAACAAAAATACCCGCCGTAATGGCGGGTATTTGTTGCGAGCGATAATTAGTCGCGCGGACGGGCTTCGTTGACAGTGATAGCGCGGCCATCAAGGTCGGCGCCGTTCAGCTTGTCGATAGCCGTCTGACCTTCGTTGTCATCTTCGAATTCGACAAAACCGAAACCGCGGCTGCGGCCAGTTTCGCGGTCGGTGATGACCTTAGCACTCGCGACGGTACCAGCTGACTCAAAAAGAGCCTTCAGGCTGTCGTCGGTCGTGGCCCAAGCCAGACTTCCTACAAATAGTTTCTTCACGTAATATCCTTCGTGTTACAGATCAGTTCGACCGGCGAGGGATACGTGACAAGTGTACGGATCATTCCTGCGCTTAACTCTGACGCCAATAGTTAACCACATAACGGTGATTATAGCTAGTACATATTGCATTACTAATGTACATATGCAATCATAAGCGTGTCAGCTGATGCGCTTTCGGGCCTTTTTCGGCGTTTCAAACAAACAGATACAAAACAAAAAGACCCGGGTGGGCGCGCAGCAGCTCAACGATTAACCGCTCCTTTAGTAGGGGCGGTTTTTGTGCTAGGATATTTCTTGCGATTCTACGTTTGTAAAATGTCATACATTTTCAAACGAGAGGAAGAATAACGGTGGCTAAGTACGCGGTTTTGCCACTGGTTTGCAAAAGCACGTACTCAGCCGGAAGTGCATTCCGACGACGAGGGGATATAGCTCAGTTGATTAGAGCGCTGCCATGGCATGGCAGAGGTCCAGGGTTTGAGTCCCTGTATCTCCACCACGATAATAGCCGGTTCGTTGTAACCGGCTATTATCGTATACTAAGGCCAATGAAACCGCTTATTCGTTACCTCTTAGAACGCTCGACGGCACGCTATTTGAATAAACACAAACCGCTACTGATCCTGGTGACTGGCAGCGTCGGCAAAACTAGTACGAAAATGGCGATTGCGACTGTGCTAGCTGAGCATTACAAGGTACGTGTTCATGAGGGCAACCACAATACGCATTTCAGTGTTCCAGCCGCTATCATGGGTGTCGATTACCCTGACAATCCTCGCTCGCCAGTGCAATGGCTTAATGTCCTGAAAGCAATGAAGCTGAGGATCGACCAGCCTCGTGACGTCGATGCAATCGTTCAGGAACTCGGCACTGATGCTCCTGGTGACATTGCCGGATTTACGCGGTATCTCAAGCCAGATGTCGCTGTCGTGACGGCCGTGAGCGAAGAACACATGGAGTTTTTTGGGACGCTGGAAGCTGTTGCTAAAGAAGAGCTTAGTATCGCAAAATCGGCCAAGCTGCTCGTCGTCGGTCGTGATGATGTTGCCGAGAGTTTCGCCGGGTACGCCGATATCTCAAATGTTGACACGTACGGACTAAGCGAAAAGGCCGAATACCGTTTAGCGGTTGAACCGGCTAGTCCATTAGACGGTAGAATCGGCCGGCTGGTAACCCCAGAGTGGGGTGAGCTGTCGGTCACCTTGCAGCTGATCGGTGATCACAGCCTCAAAGCCGCCGTTGCCGCTGCCTGTGTCGGCAGTAAACTCGGCCTAACGTCACAAGAAATCATCATGGGGCTTTCAAAGATCAAACCTGTCTCGGGCCGGATGAATGTCCTGCGTGGCGTAAACCAAAGCACGATCATTGACGATACGTACAATTCGAGTCCGCTTGCAACTTCGGCCGCTCTTCAAACCCTTATGGCTATTGAAGCACCGCAGCGGATTGCGATCTTGGGATCGATGAACGAGCTTGGCGCAACGTCGGCTGCCGCCCATGAACGCGCCGGTCAGTTGTGCGATGGCGGCAAAATCGAATGGGTCATTACAATCGGTGCCGACGCCGAAAGGTACCTCGCACCAGCGGCAGCGGCCAAAGGCTGCCAAGTCCGGTCGTTCAAAAGCCCATTTGAGGCCGGGGGCTTCGTCCATAAAGTTGTTGCACCGGGAGCGGTTATTCTCGCCAAAGGCTCACAAAACGGTGTTTTCGCCGAAGAAGCCGTCAAAGTACTGCTTCATAGCACCGAAGATGAGACTCAGCTTGTTCGGCAGTCATCTCATTGGCTGCACGCTAAAGATAAACAGTTTGAAATTACCGTCAAAGACATCTAGCTCCTCCTCATGATCCGTGATTGCGGTTTAGTTTATTTTGACATCGTGGTACAATTCAGGAAAACTTTGGCGTGAGAGCAAAATAAAAAAATGGATCCTCAATTCAAACAGCAGAACGAAGACCCGTGGTCTCGGCCGTTGCCGCCGGAACCTGGCCCTCGATCAACCCAAGCCCCGGGTCAACCTGCGGCTACGTACGCACCACCCCAGCAAGCTGTCCCGACTGGGTACGCTTCAACAGTACAACCAACTACAGCAGTCCCACCGACGGCGCCAACCGGGTTTATGCCACAGCCAAACTGGCCAGCCCAAACCCCGCCACCGGCAATTCCTGTGGCACCAAAAAAGCGCTGGCGTAAACCGCTTATTATTACGCTCACAGTCATCACAGCACTGCTCGTCGGCGGAGGAGCCGCCTATGCCTACCTGCGCTCCACTCCCGAAATGATCCTCAGTGATGCGTTCTATAACACCAGCCGCCAAACGCAGGGGCGCTATGACATGGCGCTCGATCTTGACGGCGATACTTCGGCGCAACTGAGCGTCAAGGGCGCGTGGAAAGATGAACGTAGCTCGGCCAACGTGAAGCTCGGCCTTGATGGCCCGAGTCAGTTTTCGTTACAAACCGACCTCGTTATGACAAAAGACGAGCTGTTTGTAAAGGCTGGTGGACTGACGCAGTTCTATCAAGAGTATGCGCCCAGCCTCGGCATGAACGATCCGACGATCGAGCGGCTGATGGCCAAACTCGATGGCAAATGGATTACCATCACCGATAAGGACCTAGAGGAATATTTCGGCATCGAAAAAGGGTCGGATAACTTGTCGTGTGTCGAATCGAAACAAAACGAATACCAGGCAAGTAAACAACAACAAAAAGAAGTCTATGAAGTGTTCAGGCGCAATCAGTTCATCGTCATGAAGAAGCTGCCCGATGAGAACGTAGGCGATCGTCGCGCCTATAGCTTCGATGCAACCATCGATTCCAGCAAGGTAAAGGGGTTCCAAAATGAGATTAAAAACACGGCGGCCTATAAGGCGTTTGTGAGTTGTGACGGCTCCGCCGTGAGTAATCAAGATACCTACGAGGCAGACGACACCAACGATGACAAAGCACCGGCCATTCGTGTCTACGTCGACAAAGCGACGCGAACATTCCGCAAAGTCCAGGTTGACTATAAAGGTGACCAAGCTGACACCGGTTTGAAATCAATTAAGGCGGCGATAACCTTCGATTTCTGGTCGCCACTGAATGTGACGGTGCCGAAATCGGACTACACGCTCAAGCAGCTCCAGGCTGAGATCGAAGCCACGCTCGAAAAATTGGATCCCGAAGCGGCCGCCGACCTGCCGTTGTCGGCATCAGACCCGCTCTGACACCTGTTATACTGACCAGGTGAAACGCTACGATCCACGCGATATAGAGCCGAAATGGCAAAAAAAATGGCAAGACGACGGCACCTACGAAGCCGATCTCGATTCAGCGCGCCCGAAATATATGGCCATGAGCATGTTCAACTATCCGAGTGGCGCGGGAATTCATATTGGCCACGCCATGAATTACACGATTTCGGACGTCAAAGCCCGGTTCAAACGCCAGCAAGGATTTGAGAGTTATCATCCGGTCGGCTGGGACGCGTTTGGGTTACCTGCCGAAAACTATGCAATTAAATCTGGTGTCAGCCCGCAGGCTAGCATGGCGACTATCATTCCTGATTATCATACGCAGTACCGGGCAATGGGCTGGAGCAATGATTGGTCGAAAGAAATTGCCACTCACGAACCAAACTATTACCGCTGGACGCAGTGGATTTTTGCTCAGATGTATCGGCACAACCTGGTCTATCAAGACGCCCGCTTACAGTGGTGGTGTACAAAATGCCAGACGGTGCTGGCGAATGAACAGGTGATTGATGGTAAATGTTGGCGACATGATGGGCCGGAAGACCCGCTCGTCGAGCAACGCGAAGTCAAGCAATGGTTCTTTAAGATCACTGACTACGCTGACGAACTGCTTGAGGCAACTGATACGCTGGATTGGAGCGAAAGCGTTAAACTTGCCCAGAAAAACTGGATCGGAAAAAGTATCGGTGCCGAAGTCGATTTTTCGGTTGAAGGGAGTGACGGCGCACTGACGGTCTTCACGACGCGCGTCGATACGCTCTACGGCGTTACTTTCTTGGTGATAGCACCCGAGCATGAGCTGGTTGAGACACTGACGGTTACCGGTAGTACTGATGAGATGAAGCGATACGTTGCGGCGGCCAAGCAGCGTTCCGAGGTTGATCGCCAAGCCGGTAAAGACAAAACCGGCGTCTTTACCGGGAGTTACGCCATCAATCCTATCAACGGCGAAAGAGTACCAATTTGGGTCGCCGACTATGTTCTGACAGGGTACGGTACGGGCGCGATTATGGCTGTTCCGGCACACGATGAACGCGACCACGCGTTTGCGACCAAATTCAATCTGCCAGTCGTCCCAGTCGTCGCCGAAGATTTTGGTCTGCCGCTCGATGATGCACAGGATGTCACTGGCTCTGTCGTCATCGTCTACGACAAGACAACGCAGAAGTATCTGGGTATCAAAACCGGAACCAATCAAGGGCTTTGGTTGGCTGGTGGGGGCAGCGAGGCAGGTGAGTCCTTCGAGCAAACCGCCATACGGGAATTGGCAGAAGAAACGGGCTTCAGTGACTATGAGTCTGTTGCTGCACTTGGCGACCCGGTGTTTTCGTATTACTTCAACGATGTGAAAAAAGTGAACAAACGCTCATTCGGCCAAGGGTTTCTGTTTGTCGTCGATGGATTGACACAGGGAAGGGCAACGCCTGAAGCGCATGAGAAGTTTGAGCTTGGCTGGTATGACTATGAAAAACTAGTAAAGGGCGTCACGCAGGTGAAAGGCGGTGTTGAGCACTGGCTGGCGATGCTTGAACGCGCTCGGACGGTTGTCTCGGGTAAGCAACTGGAGATTTTTCATGGCGACGGCATCGCCGTCAATTCCGGCCCATATAACGGAGTGAGTTCGGCGGAGGCGCGGGAGCAGATTGTGTCCCACTTGGTACGAGAGGGCAAGGGACGTGAGCGCACCAGTTACCGTATGCGCGACTGGTCCGTGAGCCGCCAGCGCTACTGGGGTGCACCGATACCAGTGGTGTACTGCAAAACGGATGGCATTGTCTTGCTGCCGGACGATCAGCTGCCGGTTGTCTTGCCAGAACTTGAAGATTTTCAACCGAGCGGTGATGGACGCAGTGCTCTGGCCCGAGCGACCGACTGGGTGAAGACGACCTGCCCGACGTGTGGTGGTCCGGCCGAGCGCGAGACTGACACGCTTGACACCTACATCGACTCGGCATGGTACATGTATCGCTTCATGGATCCCCGTAACGATGAGGCTATTTTTGACCCTGCACGAGCGAAGCGATGGGAACCGGTTGATTTTTATAATGGCGCTGATCACGCAACCGCCCATTTGCTTTACGCCCGTTTCGTTGGTCATTTTTTCAAAAAAATCGGTTTAGTTGACCAAGCCGAGCCGTTTAAACAATTCCTATTTAACGGCAAGGTGACCGCGAGCGACGGTACGATGTTTAGTAAATCAAAAGGTAACGGCGTCGATCCGCTTGAGATTATCAATCAGGGCTACGGGGCTGATGCGCTGCGTACCTACTTGATGTTTGCCGCGCCACTAGAGCTCTGGGCAAAATGGGACCCGCAGGGCGTACCAGGCACGCACCGATTCTTGAGTCGGCTATGGAACTTGGTGCAGGAGTACACTGAGGCACCGGCTGGCGACTTATCTGCCGATATTCACCACCAGCTCAACCGAACGACGCATGCGACGATCAAAAAAATGACGATTGATCTTGAGGCAAACCGCTATAACACCGCCATTGCTGCTGCCATGGCGCAGGTCAACGAACTCTACAAGCTAAAAGTCGACCACCTGAAGCCCGGCGAGGCCTGGGGCCACGCCCTCAGTAGCCTCGTCGCCTGTGTCGCACCGTTTGCGCCGCATATCGCCGACGAGCTTTGGCGGCAGCTGGGTCAAGCGGGCAGCGTCCAGCGCGACAGCTGGCCGACCTGGGACGAGTCGATGCTTGTCAGCGACAGGCTGACGATTGCCGTGCAGGTCAATGGGAAACTCCGAGCCGAAGTCGAGGTACCAGCAAACGCCGATACAGCGGCTATCGAAGCAGCCGCACTTGCCAACGAGCGGATTCGTGGCCATCTGGGCGACAAAACACCTCGCCGGGTCATCGTTGTCCCGGGCCGACTGGTAAACATCGTCGTCTAAAAACATTGCGCACCACCTCTGTTTCTGGTAAAATAGCAACTAAATTTGTCATTAACCTACGAGGAGCACTTTTTTTAATGGGTAAACCGAAAAAACAGACCAGCCCCCGCAAGACCGGCTTACGTCGCTCACACTTGGTGCTGAAACTGGCTCGTACCGTCAATGGTTCGTCGCCTGTCAAAGTTCACACAACCCGACGCGAAACTGGCAAAACCAAGTAGCGCCAGGTACTATAGAAGCAACTTAACGTAACAAGAACCGAACATGGCATCAAATCGACACCTCGGGCGTATCATCGCCCTGCAAAGCCTCTATGAGTACGAATTCCGTAGTCAATGCGGTGATGAGTGGGTGTCGGCCGACGACATCCTGCGACGCAACGTCGAACGCTACAAAGACACCGTCGACGATGTCGATTTCATCGATCAGCTCGTGCAAGGGGTCATGAAGCAAGTGCCTGAGCTCGACGCGATCTTGCAGCCGATTGCCCCCGAATGGCCGATTGCTCAGATTGCGCGAGTAGATCGAACGATTCTGCGAATGGCCGTTTACGAGCTCAAAGATTGCGGCGACAGCGTCCCACCGAAGGTCGTCATCAACGAAGCGGTCGAACTCGCCAAAGCGTTCGGTTCTGATAATTCCAGCAAATTTGTTAACGGTGTGCTCGGCACGGCGTACAAGTCACTGGTCGGAGATCCAGATGCCGATGCAAAAACCGAAGTTTGATGATCAGATTGATAAATTCAAAAAATATTTCAGTCGTAAGAAACAATCAATCGATGAAGTTGTTCGCGAGCCAACCGCGGGCGGTATTGTCTTTCGACGCAACACCGCCGGTGACGTCGAGATTTTGCTGATTCAAGACGCCAAAGACCGTTGGACCATTCCAAAAGGCCACATTGAAGAGGGTGAAACCGCCCAAGAAACGGCCCTGCGTGAAATCGGTGAAGAAGCCGGCGTCACCGAAGCCAAAGCGATCTGCTGGCTTGGCAAGATTCACTTTCGGTACCGTCGTGTCAGCACGCTCGTGTTAATGACGACGCAAATTTATCTAGTGCAGGCGCTTGGCGACACTGACAATATCAAAAAAGAAGAGTGGATGAATGGCATTAAATGGTTCAAGTTTACCGATGCGCTCGATGTTATTGAATACGAGGACATCGGCAAGCTGATGCTACTGGCAATGAAGCGAATCCGTCAACAAGGACTATAGAGAACACCATATGCTACACGAAATTGACACCGTTCCGTATCAAGAATTTGCCCGCGAGACACTTGGGTTCGAATTCGAGAACATCGGTCTCCTGATTGACGCCTTCACGCACCGCAGTTACATGAACGAGCACAAAAAAAGCGCCAATGTGCATAACGAACGTCTCGAATTCCTTGGCGATGCCGTTTTGGAACTATCCGTCACTGACTATCTGTACCGCACGTTCGACGAGCCAGAAGGGATTTTGACCAGCTGGCGCAGTTCGTTGGTACGCACCGAAAGTATCGGCGAGGCTGGCACACGCCTTGGCTATGAACCGCTGATTCGCATGAGTCGCGGTGAAAAGCGTGGCAGTGACCGAGCCCGGCAGCAGATTCTGGCCAATGCCTTCGAGGCCCTGACCGGTGCAATCTATCTTGAAAAAGGCTATGACGTCGCCGATGCCTTTATCGCTCGTAACATCACCAGCAAACTCGACGGTATCTTAAAAAGTGGCAGTTGGCGCGATCCGAAAAGCCATTTGCAAGAAGTGTCGCAGAGCATCGACGGCATGACCCCACAGTACAAGGTGATCGAAGAAATCGGCCCGGACCACGAAAAGGTCTTTACGCTTGGGGTGTATGTCGGCGCAACGCTGATGGGAACCGGCAGCGGTCACAGCAAACAAATCGCCCAACAACAAGCAGCGACTGCCGCACTCGAAGCGTACGAGAAACGCAAGCAGGGCTAAGTATATTT
>DASVSL010000039.1:0-5490 GCA_036388095.1 Saccharimonadales bacterium (SeqCode)
TCTTTACCGGATAGCCTGGCGCACGAAGTAATCAGCGGCGTGGCCGCTGGCGCGCATCATAGTCTGCTACTGACGGCCAAAGGCGACGTCTATGCCCTTGGTGAAAATGTTTTTCATACTGTTTCAAAGAGTGACGCGCAAACGGTATCCGAGCCGACGAAGGTCTGGTTTGAAGGACTACGCCAGGATGAAAAAATCACACAGCTGGACTCGTCACGTGATCATAATATTGCGTTGACAAGCCAGGGGCGAGTGTATACATGGGGAAGTAATTTTAATGGACAACTCGGCGATGGTGGCCACGGCACCCTCAATTCGCCCAAGCTGGTAAAAGGAGCGCCAAAAGCGACGCAAATTGCTGCCGGGTACCGTCACAGCGCGATCATAACTGATAAAGGCGAGGTCTATGGGTGGGGTGGTGTGTGTACGAAAGAAGATACTACCTCAGCCCTGCAGCTTATCGAACAGGCCGCGTCCGGCATTTCGGCGTTAGGTGGCTATGGCTCAACTGAACACGCAGCGTTGACGTCGCACGATATAGAAGATTGCACAACTGTCGCCAGCACTTTCGTTCAGTCAACGACACCACAGAAACTGGACGGGCTTACTGGTATGGCTAAACAGATCTCAATTGGGTATGGTCATATTCTTGTGATGACAGAATCCGGCGAGATCTACAGTGCTGGCTGCAATACGTACCGACAACTCGGCCGCGATAAAGCCGCTGATGCAACCAAGAATGAGCTGCGCAAGGTGCAGTTACCCGCGACAGCCAGTCAGATGAGTGCGGGCTATCGCCATTCGGCAGTCATTTTACAAAATGGCAGCAGCTACGCCTGGGGATATAACGGTCCGGTACAATCGCTCGGAGTTGATAGTGCCGAGTCTACCGTCAGTCAACCGACGAAGGTGCAATCCGATTCACGTTTCGAGCAGATTGAAGCCGGTCAAGATGCAACGTTTGCAACCACCAACGCCGACGCCATTATCGGATGGGGGCAAGACGATGTTGAAGCGTTCTGGGAGCCGGAGGAGCAGGCCGACAAGCACATTATCGTACGAACGGGACCTCGTGTCGGCTTCCTCAGCGCCGGGTTCGAGCATCTGTTGATCCTCAGAAAAGAATAAGTCGTGGCAAAGAAAAAATTCACCTATTCACCCAACGTAAAGAAACTGGCGGCCGTCAGCTTCTTTACTGATTTTGCCAGCGAAATGCTGTATCCGATTATGCCGCTACTGTGGTCTTCGTTCGGCTTCAGCGCACAAATGATTGGAATCATTGAAGGCGTGGCCGAGGCGGTCGCGGGATTGAGCAAGTTACTGTGGGGCTATATTGCGGATCGTTTCAATAATTATAAGACCCTGGTGGTGCTCGGATACGGCCTGTCAGCGGTCAGTAAGCCGCTATTGGGGGTGACGAGCAGTTTTATCGTCCCACTGGCCGCCCGTAACGTCGAACGGCTCGGGAAGGCTATCCGGACGGCCCCGCGTGATGCCATTTTGGCAGCGGAGTCATCTCCTGAGGACCGAGCCCGCGTGATCGGCTTCCACCGCGCGATGGATACGCTTGGCGCTGTTGTCGGTCCGGCGGTGTGTCTGCTGCTTCTGCTGGTACTCAACGGCAACCTGCAGGCTATCTTTTTGGTTGCAGCTATTCCGGGGATCCTCGCCGTGGCCGCTGCTTACGCGGTCGATGATCGGCGCGTCAAACAAGCAAACGTGCAATCGGCGACCAAAAAGAGCGCCCGTCCTCCCCTGCGTGAGCTACTGCGCCTGCCTGATTTCAAGAAGCTTGTTATCGGGCTTGGGCTATTTGCGTTGATCAACAGCAGTGATGCGTTCTTGATTTTGCGCCTGAGTGATCTTGGGCTGAGTCCGGTCTACATCGTGGTTGCGTACATGCTATATAACACCGTCTACGCCGTCGCAGCCAAGACGACGCATCGTTTAGTTACTCGAATCGGTATGCGCGGCAGTATTCTGCTGGCGCTGGTGATTTTCACCGTCAGTTATGCCCTGCTCAGCTTGCCACTGAGCCTAGCCGGGATCATACCGACACTCATGCTCTATGGCTTTTTCGCCGGTTTGTTCGAAGTCGTCAGCAAAACGTGGCTTGTCAATGTATTACCAGCCCACGCCAAAGCGACCGGTGTCGGCTTGGCTGGCAGTGCGACCTCACTCGGCTTTCTGGTTGCCTGTCTGGTCACGGGGGCACTCTGGTCGTGGCTTGGGTCGGCTGATACGCTAGCTGTACTGGCGATTGCGAGTGTTGTGCCGCTGATTTATTTCGGTTTCATCACTATAAAGGAGGTATCAGATGAACAAGGACTTACTGCCAAAAAAATTGGGTGAAGTTGAGGCGTTTGCGCGGGTTGGTCTAGAAATGCTCGCACGGGCCGGAGACACCGCCGAAACCGCCTTTGGTGAACGACTAGTGACAGAGATAAAGATGTCCCTGCAAAGTCACGTCGACACTGTGAGCCTAAGATCTGACAGCGCCAAGGCCGATCGCACCACTGCTAAAGTGCGTGACATGATGGAGCAATATATTGGAGACGAGTGGGATAACCCGATTGAACTGCTCGAATGGTCGGGCTTTTACCTAGGTGCCGCCGGCATCCATTGGTCGCTCGTCGCGAGCTTGTCCGACGACGAGGCTGATGCAGCTATGATGAAATACGCCGCGGCACAGGCAAACTTGTTTTATCAGTGGTTAGAACAAGCTTTTGTCCGCATTCAACAACAAAAATGTTGAGTAAACTACAAAAAGCCCGTACATTATACTTATGTCTGCAAAATCCCTTACGAAGCACTTATCAACCAAACCGTCGAAACTCATTACTGTCATCATCGTCGTGCTCGCTGTCGGAGGCTTTGGTTACCTTGCCCTTCGTCTATCTGGAGCCGCCACTCCTGCAGCGTCGTTTGAGGCCGAATCTGGCACCATCAGCGGCACTGCCACAAAGCCATCGGATGCAACTGCCAGTGGTGGAGCAAGCGTCAAGTTCCAGGCTGGAACCCCGCCAACCGGACAGACCGTGACGATTGCCGCAGCAGGTGATATTGGTGTCAGCCCTGGCACAAACGACACGAAGACTGCAAATCTGATAAAAGCTGATACTTCTATTTCAGCAGTCTTGGTCGCTGGTGATCTAGCCTATCCAAACGGTACGGCGGCTGAATTTGAGTACTACGACGAAACATGGGGCCAGTTTAAGAATAAGTCGTACCCGGCCATTGGCAATCACGAACTGTTCTCTACCAAGCAAAACTACATCGATTATTGGCAGAATAATGGCAAATGGGCGACGACGTCTCAAGTCGCCCCCGCCCTCGTCTCCGCAATGACATCCAGCAAAATGTACTACTCGCTCAATATTGGCAGTTGGCACATTATCGCGCTCGACTCTGCCGACGCACCTCGAACTAGCTCAAGTGCTCAGGTCACCTGGCTCAAGGCAGATTTGGCCGCAAATACCAGTGCCTGTACACTCGCGTTTTTTCACCACCCATGGGTGAGTGACGCGGGCACCGGTGCCGCGGCTGACATCACACCAATCGTCCAGGCTCTTGCGGCCGATAAAGCCGACGTTGTCATTGCCGGTCACGAACATAAATATGTAAAGTTCAATAAAATGGATGCGACAGGAAAAGCTTCTGCAACCGGAATTCGTCACTGGGTCGTAGGCGCCGGTGGAACGGGCGCCGGTGGAAATAGTGCTGCAACACCGCATCCGCAAAAGGCACTGACACTGAAAGAAAACGGTTACATGAAGATGGTGCTGTCACCGACTTCGTATACCTGGCAGTATATCAATGCCAGTGGCGCCGTCAGAGACACTGGTTCCGATACCTGCACGATATAGATCAAATGTGCATGGGCAAAAAACTACCCGCTCGATCGAGCGGGTAGTTTTAATTACGGAAAGTTCTGTTATTTGACGATAAAGATACCAACTTCATTGCCTGCGACGCGAATCGGAAAACTGCCTTTTTTTGTCGCATTGAACTCAAAGGCACCTGTCGCGTTCATCGCCGTCACGAGGTTTAGTTCGTACCCGTCGACGCTCACCTCGATATCTTCTTGACCCTTTCCTCCATTGATTGTCATCTGTACCGCGTCATTTTGTTTTACTGTCACCACCTTCGGCCCTGATTCAATCGTATTCTTGGCGATAGTGAGCGTGAACTGCATCGTGCCCGGTTTGCCTGCTGTTTCGGCGTAATAGCTCGGCGTAGGCGCCGGAACGGTGGTTTCGGCTGGTGCGTTGAGCACACTTGCTGCGTACACGGTAGCTCCGCCGACAGCGATGACCGCGAGGCACCCAATTGTGATGATTAATGGTTTTTTCATTGTAAGCTTTACCTTTCTGGCACTCATGATACCATGTAGCGCACATCTGTTACCATTGAGAGATGAATCAAAGGCGGCTCCGCACGACATTCGCAGATAAAACGGTTGTTATTACGGCGGGAGCATCGGGCATCGGTCGGGCAATGGCTGCTCAGCTGGCCGGCTATGGCGCGAAGGTCGTCATTGCTGATATCGACTCTGCCGCTGCGACGAAACTAGAACGTGAGCTGATAGCGGCCGGTGGCACAGCGTCGACCTACACGGTCGATATGATCGATGAACAGCAGGTGATCGGCCTGGTGGCTGATACGGTAAAGCAATACGAACGGATCGATTACTGGATCAACGGGGTTGGTATCGTCATGGGCGGAGAGCTTCGTGACACGGCGCTCAGCGACTGGCATAAGGTCATCCACACGAACCTGCGAAGCACGGTTAACGGTACGCACATCGCTTACCAGCAGATGTTACAGCAGGGGTCAGGTCATCTCGTTAACATCGCTTCGGCTGCCGGTCTTCTGCCGACACCGGTTATGGCGGTATATACGACCTCGAAATTTGCGATTGTGGGTCTTACCCACTCTCTGTATGCCGAAGCACGCCACCTGAACATCAACGTCAGTGTGGTCGCGCCGGGCTTCGTCGACACACCCATCTACCAAACGGCGATCTATAACCAGATGGACAAGCCCAAAACCCTCGATCTACTACTCAACAAGTTTCCAATCCAAACGCCCGAGCAAGCCGCCGCACGCATCATCACCGGTATCGCAAGGCGTAAGCTTACTATCCATACATGGTGGTTGCTACGCTTGGTTTGGACCTTCTACCGCGTCTCTCCGAAAGCATATTTAGTCATATCTACGTACTTCGTCAAACTATTTCGTCACCATCTGCGACGTTAGCTCACCCCTGTTAAATAGGTACATAACCATTGACAATTCTTAAGAAAACCGTAAAAGGTATTGACATCTAAGCATAAATGATGTATTATAACTCGTGCAATCAACCATTTAACTCTATGGAGGTGTTATATGTACGGAGAAGTTGCACCAGTACTAGCCCCAGTCGCAGCCGCAGCCGTCGTGTCGCAGTTGCCTAACACAGGTAGCAATATCTGGGTTACGGTAGCCGTC
>DASVSL010000040.1:0-3116 GCA_036388095.1 Saccharimonadales bacterium (SeqCode)
CTTGCGGTATCTTGTGGTCGACATGTAGTTTTACGTGATCCTCACTTGGTGTCCTACCGCACTGTACGCATCGTTGGTCTCGTAAGACTTCAGCCCTTATTCTCTTGCTGATTGACGCTGTATTTAAGGTACGTTCACTTCTTGCAATGAGTTTATAGCGGTAGTCATTCCCGCTTCTGCTGCCTTTGATAACGAATTTTTCATATAAAGACCTTAGGCGGCGTCCCAGCTGTTCTTGCTCGCCCGCTTGCAGCCCCATCTCAGAACGTATCTGAGCCATAGTCAACCCTTTGTCCCGGTTTTCATACAAAGCCCTATAAATCCCACGCTCTGTTGTATAGGGTATTAGATCTTCTAGTTCTTCAGCATCAGGGGTGGGTAGATTATTTTGCATTGATATATTTATTATATCATAAATATATCAGATGTCTATATATGTAAATGATGGTAATTTTAACTTGGTGACCCTATGGAGAATCGAACTCCAATTGCCAGGATGAGAACCTGGTGTCCTAACCGTTAGACGATAGGGCCAAATTGTGAATGACGCGCACCAAAAGTGCTCGCATTTTTGTGCATGTCTGAGCAATTTGAGGCCTATCTTTTGAAGATAGGGCCAATCCGCATTCAACATGCAATATTTTCTGGACTTTCCGAAGCACGACGGCACTATCTTTCTAAGATTGTGCCAAATTGTGCAGAGTAACAAAAGCTCCCATAGGAAGCCGACCCTAATTATACCCCACCCCACATCTGTAAACCAAAGAGTGTTTCTAGAAGTTGAACTCAGCGTCGAGTTGGGCGTTAAGTGCGTCGAGCTCGCTGTCGTTTAACTGGGCCGTTGCAGTGTCGATATCTGCCAGGTTGTCGACGGGCGCGATCTTGGTTGCTGGTGCCTTACTGGTCTTGGAAGAGTTTTGATTCGAGGTGTTGGCGACCTCGCTGTTGTCGTAGGAATGAAGGGCGCGAAAGGCGATCATACCGACAAGCGCGATAGTCAACGTTAGCGTAACAAGGCCAAAGTGCATGAAGCGCCGGTGAACTAATTGGCGGGTTGGTAGCTTCATTGCACGGTCTCCTTGACGGCTTGGGCGTAGGCTTTGATGGCTTCGCGGTACTCACGTAGGGCGACTTTGGCAGCGTCAACTTGCCCTTTTACGACTTGACCGGGTGATGCTGCGTTGGCGTCGGCGCAGTTAAAATCAGCAGCGGCGAGTGTTTTGACAGCGGCTTGGGCAGATGACTGTCGATCGTTCATGACGGTAAGTAGCGCGTTTTCTTGCGATACGTCCAGGCTGTTCTTGCTGACATAGGCTAGCAGTCGCTGTTGGATGCTTTCGAAGCGACCAAGGACGCGGGTGGCGGCTTGGGCGCGGCTATCAAGGGCACGGTTGATTTCGGCCTGGCGCTCGTTGCAGCGCTTGGCGCGATCATCGGTTAACTTGTTAGCCACGGCAGCGCGACGTTCGGCTGCTTTTTGCTCCATTTCAGCTTGTTTTTGCTTGGCTTCTTCGACGGCGCGCTGGGCACGCTTTTGCAGGTCTTCGGCGCGGCGCTGTTCTTCGGTTGGCTGGCCGGTGACTTGTGACGTCACGTCGTTAATCGTACGTTGCAGTGACGTCGGCACAATCGAACCGAGCGGTACGTGTGCGGTACCGATCAAGACTGCGACTCCGCTGGTAATAAATAGACCTGTCATGGACATCCTCCAAGAACTAATGCTATAGACCTATCATACGTCATCCGTCAACAGTCGCAAGGTTTTGCTACACTGGTCTCAGTGAACCAGAAAGAAAAACTCGATGTTGATATCCGTTTCCTGCTCGCCAACGAGCGGACCTTGCTGGCGTGGGTTCGGACTGCCCTGACGCTCGAAGCCGGCGGCGTTGCTCTGGCGCATTTCGTGGCCGATTCGCCACTCGGAATCGCGACGGGTCTGACGGCGATTGTGAGCGGCGCAATCATTGCTGTTATCGGGTACCGCCGCTATCGGACGGCCGACATGGCGATTCGCAGTGGTCACCTGCCCCGGCTAGGTCCATACCCATCGTTTGAAGTTATTTTGATCGTGGCGATTGCCGTCGTCTTAGCGGCGGCCCAAGTGAAAGACCTTTTATAGCCAACTGCTGTCGCTAAATAACAGAGTATACGTTGAAAAGATAACAACGAAAAACATGTATTCTCGCTGTATTAGCGGAAATTGATAAAGCTGATTGGATAGTCGAGTTCTGCGCCGCGCAGCGCCTGCATGGCGGTCTGTAAACCGTCTTTGCTGGAGCCAACGACGCGGACGGCATCGCCCTGAATGGTGGGTTTGAGCTTGGGGCTGGTGTCGCGCACAAGCTTTGAGACCTGTTTTGCCTTGTCGCTGTCGAGACCGGCGATGAATGGTACTTCTTGGGTGACTTTCAAATTGGCCGTAACGGGGTCTTTGCTAAAGTCGAGGACCTTCGGGCTGAGTTCGCGCTTGATAACGGCGCGGGTAACCATATCAATGATTGCCTGCAAGTGCATGTCGTTGGCGGCTATCAGTCGCATACCCTTTTTGTCGTCCAGCCATTCGATGGCAGCGGGTGTGCCGCGCAGGTCGTAACGGGTGCTAATATCACGCACCGCTTGCTGGTACGCATTGTTCATCTCGGCTTTGTCATAGTCGGATACGATGTCGAAAGAATAGTTTGCCATAGTCCTAGTATACCTGGAAAGTTATTGAGGCCCGCTTCCGTGGTGGAAACGGGCCTCGTTGTCAGGCGCGCGAGAACCTGCTTGTGCCAGTTTTGGCGTTGTAGCTTGCGGTAACGCGGTTCCTGCTGATCGTGCCTGTCAGTGAGACGACATCGCCCGTGCGGTCACGCGTCTCACGTCGCCACTCCGTGACCTCGAGTGTCACCCGGACACGCTGCTTGCTGTCCTCGTCGATGCAAGTGAACTGAAGGCTTTCCGGGGGCTGTAGCGGCGTGTTCTCAGGGTTTCTGAAGACCTTGCGAATCATCTCGTCCGGGCTCGGGCCTGTAGTGCCACGGAGCCTGTGGATCCGAACTGCCATGAGCTATCCTCTCGCTCGGGTGGACTGACAAATGTATTATAAAACAAAATTGTTTTATATAAAAATAAAG
>DASVSL010000041.1:0-10376 GCA_036388095.1 Saccharimonadales bacterium (SeqCode)
TGAGGATCGAGAAAGTTGAAGCCGCCACCCGCGTTAACCGCGGCCGTGAATACGAAGCACTGCTCGAGCTGGTCGCTGCCTTCAACGGCCGGGTGGTCCAAAATCGTCTGGATGCACCAGTTCTGACTGGTACGGCCGCAAAACTGCAAACCGAATTTACTGATTTTTCACGCCACTACATTAATTACGCCGACAAGCTAGACGCCGCACTCGATATCAACTGCAAAGAAGCGCCAGTGACGTTTTATGATGCCCTTAACGCCGCGCGTGAGGCTCGTGGACTAGTAGCCGCTGACATCAATACGATGGATGAGCTACTTGGCGACTACCAGCGTGGCCTTGATGGGCTGAAGGCGCAGCTCAAAGACCTTGAGGCGACGACACCATGACGCCCAATCTCAGCGGCTTCCGAACTATCATCGGTCGGCATAGGATCATCTATGCGATTATCCTGGCGATCATCATTGCGGTTTTGCTGACGGTCATCAGCATGGCGCTCTACGTATCAAGTGGCGCCAGCCGGCTTGATTTGAGCCGTCCCGGCTACGAGGCGGTGCGTAACGAAGTCAGCCAGACGCCGGTCAATGACTCGTTTAGTGGTAACGGACCGATTAACTCAAGCGTCGCCGGGACGTTCCAGAAACGGCTGAACGCCCACCGCGATGCGCTTAGTAAACTTGGCGATTTTGAATCAGCTGCGCTGAGTGACGAGCAACTTCAGCTCGCTCCCTAGCTTATTTTTGAGGGAGTGCGCCAGGGATATGGGCGAGTTCGATATGGTGACGAGTAAACGTCTTTAGCAGGCGTCGTCTCATTTCACCAGTGACGGCCCATTGCTGTGATGGCGTTGTTTTGCCCGAGATAGTGACTTCGAGGGCGACGTCACTAAAGGCACCGATGTTCATGAAATGCGGCGCTTCGAGAACCTTATCTTTCCAGGCCTCATCTTCTGCGAGCTTCGTGCCGACCTCATCGATCAGTTTGGATAATTTATCGATATCAGTCTCTGGGTCGACCGTCAGTGTAAAGTTGACGCGGCTATAGCCAAGCGTTTTATTGATGACGTGATTAATGGTCCCGTTTGGCAAAAAGTGAACGTTGCCGCTCCCGTCACGCAGCACGGTTGAGCGAATCGTCACGCGCTCGACCGTACCGGCCGCGCCTTCGATGTCGACGATGTCACCGACGCGGTATTGGTTCTCGACGATAATGAACACACCAGATAAAAAGTCTTTGATCAGCGATTGCGCCCCAAAGCCAATAGCGACACCCAGCAGCCCGGCACTAGCAAACAGCGGCGCCAAATTGACGCGGGGAAACAGTTGCTCGAAAACAAGCGCACCGGCGACAACGACGAGCAGTACTTTCCAGATGACGGTAAACAGACTGTTGAGCGTGTCGCGGCGCTTGGCAATGTCATCGTCTGATAGTGGGTTGAACGATGTGCTGCGCACGAGGCGGTTGACGATTCCGGTAATGACGAGGCCGCCAAAATGCCGTCCGAGCCACGCGACGCCGATGATTGCCGCGACGGCGAGGCCTGGGTTGACCAGCCAATCGATGACCGCGCTTGGGACCGGTTGATTCATAGTGGTAGTATAGCAGTCGTGTTAGAGAATTTATCCCAGAACCATAAGCTTGTTGAGGTACTCCGCGGCGGCGGGGTTGCCGTGGTGCGCACCGATACACTTTACGGACTCGTGGCGCAGGCGGACAACGAAGCTGCCGTTGAGCGGGTGTATGCCACCAAAGGTCGTGACGCCGGTAAATCATGCATCGTGTTACTGGCAGAGCCGACCGATGCGTATGATTTTACCCAGCAGCTGCAGCGAAATGTTGCGAGTTACGCTGATACACCGACGAGTTTTTTGACCGACGCGCCCTCTGCCCCGCCGTGGCTGCTACGTCAAAACAACCAATTGGCGTACCGTGTCCCTGTTGCTGATAATCTACGAGAGTTACTACGTCGAACCGGTCCACTAATAGCGCCGAGTGCGAATCCGCAGGGGCAACCACCGGCGCGGTCAGTTGACGAGGCACGAGCCTATTTCGGCGCTGCCGTTGATCTATATATAGATGGCGGTACTATTCCGGCTGATATGCCGCCATCGCGTCTGGTTCGTGTCCATTTTGATGGAAGCGTGGAGCGATTGCGATGAGCGAGCCTATCGACCTAAACCAATTCGTTATTACGCGGCGCCGCAAAAAATATAAGTTTGCCAAGTTTGCCAACTCGCCGCTATGTTTTGAGCTCGATGAGTGGCAGTCGCGAGCAGTCGATGTGATTGAACTGGGGGCAGGCACAGGGCTGTTTGCCGTGCAACTAGCAGAGCGATACCCAGATCAGCAGTTTGTCGCCATTGATGTCAAGGCAGATCGCTTGCAAAAAGGTGCGTATGAAGCAGAGGCAAAAGGCCTGACCAACGTACGGTTTGTCCGCGCTCGCGGCGATCAGCTGAGCAAAATCGTTCCGCCACAGAGTTTGAGTGCCATTTGGCTGACGTTTCCGGACCCGTTTCCGAAGAAGGGATCAGCTGGGCGACGTATGACTAACAAGACTTATTTGTCTACGTATACAAAGATGTTAAAATCTGACGGTCATCTATATATTAAACATGACGATCCAGCCTTCTTCACCTTTAGCCTCGAGCAACTCGTTGCCTGCCGTTGGACGCTCGATCAGCTAACGTTTGACCTGCATGATTCTGATTTGTCCGATGACTATAAATTGTTAACAACTTATGAAACGCGTTGGCTTGGCGAGGGCAAACCGACGCAACTGGTCGCTGCGTCACCACCAAGCTTGGTAGACTAGTTATATGCATATGAACTATTACCAGCAGGCGGCCCTTAGAACCGCCAATCCAAAAGACAACCATAACGAAGTCTTCCATCTACTCCTCGCCTCATCGGTGGCAGCGGCGACAATCGCTAAACTACAAATTCATACACGTAGATATTTCTGTTACTAATTTAGCTGTGCACGAACCCAGCCATCAATATCACCAGCGCCCATACAGAGCACCAGTCGTCCCGCCTCGCGGTGATGTACGATTTCGTTCCATAGCTCACTGTTCATCTCGGCAACTTTTACTGTCTCGCGGTTTACAAGCTTTTCGATGAGTTGCTCTGGATGGAGTAACTCAAGCTTTGGGTCTTCACGGGAGAGGTACGTCGGCAACCAGTAGATCGACTCGGCCTTCAGCATGCAGTCGGTATATTGCCCCTGTACTTCATGCTGACGGACGTTCTGGTGTGGCTGATAGACCAGCACGACGTGGTCGGAAACTTCACGCGCCAGTTGCAAGGTAGCGGCGATTTCAGCGGGGTGGTGGCCGTAATCGGAGTACAGATTGTCAGCCAGTTTTTCGAAACGACGGTTGGTACCGGGGAACTGATTGAGGGCGTCAACGATGCGCTGCACCGGTACGTCCGGTAGCAGACGGCTTAAGGCTCGCTCGACCAGGTAGGCGTTACGCCGGACGTGGTCACCGGGTAACGTCAGGTGGCTTAAATTCATCAACTCGTCGTAGGCCTCCAGGTTTGCGCTGGGGTCGGTCTGGAGCCAGTGCAGGTCATGATCCCACATCAGGCTGTAGTCGGATTGCTGCAAGAACTTAATGAAGGCTGCGCGGTAATCGGCCTCGGTCGGGTAGGTATCTGGGTGATCGTAGCCAAGGCTTGTAATTAAGCTGAGTGACGGCTCAAAGTGCAGCATGTTGCGATCGAACTCGTCGCATTCGTAGACGAAGTAGGTGGCTGACGGATTAAATTTGCCACTTGGGCCATAGCTGAGTGTGGTGCCGACGATATAACTCAACGGGAGGTCGAGATGATGGAAGACCCACGCCAGCATGCCGCTCGTCGTCGTCTTGCCGTGGGTGCCACTGACGGCGATCAGTTTTTGGCCGCTCTGCTCGATGATCACTTTGAGGAGTTCGTCGCGCTTGCTGGTCCTGATGCCCTGCGCTACACAGAAGTCTAACTCGGGTTTGCCCTCGCTCAATGCTGCCGTGTAGACGAACCAGTCAATTGGCTGCGATTGGTGGAGCTCGGCGATCCGACTGCCGTCCTGCCCGAGTGCCACCTCGACACCCTCTGCGGCTAGGCGTTTTGTCATTAAACTTTCGCGCAGATCACTGCCGCTAACGGTATGTCCGGCGTCACGAGCGACCTGCACTAAGGGACCGATTCCGACACCACCGATTCCAGAGAAATAAATATGCATAGCCCCAGTATAAATCGTTTTATGCTGCATGCTACACTGGGTACAGACCCAGTACGAGACAAACATGGTTCAAAAAATACTACATCGATTACTTTGGCAGCGTCATTATTGGCGCACGGTTGGCTTTTCGGAGCTGGCAGAGCTGTACGCCAATCGCCTGCTACGCCTGATGGCGGTCAACATGGTGTCAGGGGTGGTCGGCATCTATATGTACCAGCTGGATTACCCGGTATGGTTCATCATGGTGTACTTCGGCCTCTATTTTCTTGCTCGGGCGCTATGGACGATGCCCGCGGCGTATCTGATCGGCCGGATCGGCCCGAAACATAGCTCGTTTGTTAGTAATGTCCTGGCCATCCCGGCGCTTATTGCCCTGACACAGCTTGAACATCTCGGTGTTGCAGCCCTCATTATCTATGCCACCATGCAGACCTTTTGCGTGACGTTGTACTCAATCGCGCATCACGTGAACTTTTCGAAGGTCAAGCATCAGGATCATGCCGGCAAAGAACTTGGGTTTATGTATATCGTCGAAAAAGTCGGTACCGGTCTCAGCCCGCTGATCGGCGGTGTCGTTGCCTATATGTACGGCCCGCAGGCCACAATGTGGGCAGCCTGCATTATCTTTTTGGTAGCGGCCGGACCGCTGTTTTTGAGCCCAGAGCCCATCGTGACGCACCAACGCGTCATGTTCCGGGGCTTCAACTGGCGGGGCACCTGGCGGAACCTCGTATCGTCGGCGGCAATCGGCATCGATTCGATTTTGTCGGCATCGACATGGTCGCTGTACCTGGCGATTGCCGTCTTTGGCACCACCAGCAACGTGGTGTACGCCCAGATCGGTGGCCTGATGACCGTCGCCTTCGTCGCGTCACTGCTGTTTTCCCGCATGTACGGCCTATTGATCGATCGACGACGCGGCCGGGAACTGCTGATGGTGTCCGTCATTGGCGATGCAGTTCTGAATCTGGTGCGGCCATTTGTGAATACGCCAGCTAGCGCAATCACGGTCAACGTTGCCAACGAGGCTATCACTGCCGGTTACACAATGCCGTACCTGAAGGGTCAATATGATATGGCGGACAACCTACCGGGCTATCGTATTGTGTATACCGCCCTCATGGAAGCGGCCATTAGTCTGGGGGCCGCACTGATCGGCTTTGTCGTCGCCGGGTTAGTCCTGATGGTCGGGGAAGTTCGCGGCATGCAGGTCGGCTATATTGTTGCCGCGGTGGCAGTACTGCCGATCATGATGCACGGCTTTGCGGCGTTGTCACCGCGGCGGCGTGCCTAAGGTATACTATAAGCATTATGCGGTGGAATAAGGCACAATTGCACCACCTCCTGCGGGTGGTGAGAAGCCTGAAAACATGGCAACTAATCGTCTTGCTGCTCATTTTGACGCTGCTAAGCGCCACCTTGCTACGGCTCAATAACCTTGGCATGGTCGAGCGTCGCAGTGCCGTCTTGGCGGCCGATGAGGCTGGGGACCGAGAGAAGGTCAAGCGTAGTTTGGTCGAACTGCAATCATATGTGACGGCCCATATGAACGCCGGGCTCGGTGATGGGTTTTATTTGAGCAGCAGCTACGAGCGTGATCGTGACGCGGCCCTCAACGCCGCCAACAACCAGTCGTCGAATCCAAATAGTGCCATATATCAGCAAGCGAGCTTTGAGTGTCGCAGCCGGTTCCAGGGCGGGCGAGAATCGTTTCGTAATGACTACGTCCAGTGCGTCATCGACCGGGTCGGCGCCATGAGCCCTCAGTCCGAGCCAACGTCGGGGCTACAGTTGCCGCGCGCCGATAACTACAAAATCAACTACGCCAGCCCCACTTGGTCGCTTGATCTGGCCGGCGTCACCGTAGCAGCCTGTGTCCTCATTGTGCTTGTCATTATCCTGCGCGCGGTCCTCGCGGTCGTTCTCGGAGTGCTCCTGCGGCGGCGTTACAGAGACGCGTAACCTGTTGACAGGGGTGGACAGTGAGCGTACGCTGATACGCACAAGGTAAAGGAGGAGTAATTATGGCAGCTTATGAACACACGAACTCGAAGGGGGTGACATACTACCTCCACAACAAAGCCGTTACCCTACGTGGTGGCAAAGAGCAGACAATCTACTTCTTCGCCAAAGCCGTCGGTGGTAAGGGCGAACCAACTGACCTGCCGACTGGCTACGAAGTGACCGAGAACCCTCGCAACGGCTTCCTCACTATCCGCAAGATCCGGACCGAATAAAAGATTATTCAACCTACATAGCACCCCCGTCATGGGGGTGTTGTAGTTTCCGGGATTTGGTTGCAAGCATGAGCGTCGTGGTATACGATATGTCCAAACAAACAGGTGCCTAAAACTGCCCGATGTGCGCCGCCCGCCGCATCGGGCATTTTGGATCTAAGAGGGCAGCACGGGTAGCAGTAGCGCACCTGAGGCTATAAGTGGCCGTAGCGGACCGCGTCTTCTCTTGAAAGTTTGACAAAAAGCGTAAGCTGTGCTATTATAAGAATATGGAACTGCCAACCGGGCATCACCCAAACAAACATAGCCTAGAAACAGCCGATGATTACCACTTCGATAGCCAAGTAGACGCCCTCGTTGAAGGCTCCGGCTATGACCTGCATGATGCGATGCAAATGGTTTCGGACCGGCTCGGTATCACAAGTGAGACCAATGCTGACGCTGTCGAACCAAATCAAACGGATGAAGCAGACACGCTCACCACGCAACGCCTAAAGCGGCCGACTGGCAAGGTACTTGAGGGCCCATCGGGTATTGAGGAAAGCCGACGCATAGCTTCAGCCGACGCACTTGCAACTCCTGTCGACCCAGAGCAACGCCAGGCCAGCGGTCGCCGCGGTATTGCCCTCGCAAAAGAGGCCCTCTATCGTTCTGTAGTCGAAGACATTAGGGATGCGGGGAAAGCCGGCGAAGTGCGCGATCCGTATGACCCTGCAAAACAGGCTGAACAGACCGAACTTATTATCGCGGCCCGACTACGGACGCATCATGACAAGCGCCCAAACCACTAGCATGTTCTAGGCGTTTGAGGCCCTCCGTCGTACAGTAGGGACAACAACCAATCAAGGAGACGCTATGTCCGCACAAGTAAGACGCGAAGTGATCACCGAAGACACAACCCCAACCGGTCGCTCAGGTGCGAACGACCCAAGCAAACCGTCTAGTAGCGCTGTTGCCGCTCGCGCCGTCTGGTTTGTTACTGGCGTCATCGTCACATTACTGGGCCTACGAGTCCTACTGCTTCTACTCGGTGCCAACGAAACCAACGGCTTTGTCAGCTTTATCTATGGCCTGAGCGGTATCTTCGCGGCACCATTCTTCGGGATGTTCAGTTATCAGCCGACCTATGGTGTCAGTACGTTTGAGGTCAGCTCACTGGTTGCAATGGCCATCTACGGCCTAGTCGGTGCTGGTATCGCCCGGCTGCTTACCCTCGGTAGTCGTCGCGCCTAAGGCTGATGCCACGGCGATCTTTTTGGCTAGCTTTTTATCAAGGTCACGTCGCAGCGCCATAAAGACGCCGTTGGTCCAGCCGAAACCGATCTGCAGTTCGTACTCACCACCACCGCCGTGCTCGGTTGGGTCGACGACATTGTATTTCTCGACGAAGCGTCCGTGGTTCGAGAAAAAGGCTTCATTCGCCGCCATCCAGCGGTATTTGATGCTGTCGGCTAGCGTGTGGAACCCATACCGGCGTAGACCAATAATCGTTGTCCATTGCAGTGGTGCCCAGCCGTTCGGCCAGTCCCATTGCTGAGTGGTCGGCGAAAGGGTCGTGACGACGCCACCGGGTTTGAGGAACTTTTCTTCGATTGCTTCGGCGACGCGGGCGGCTTGTTCAGGTGATGCCAGGCCACAGTAGAGTGGGTAGACCCCGGCCAATGACCATGTCTTCGTGCGTTTGCCAGTCGGGTGATGCCAGTCAAAGTAAAAGCCGTCTGTTTCGTCCCACATGTACTTATTGATGGTCTGGCGACGTTTTTTGGCTTTTTGTGTGTAGTAGGCGGCGATTGGCATTTGCAGAAGCTTTTTGTAGGCTTCGGCCAGCCCCAGCTCTAGTTCGTACAGCAGGCAGTTGAGGTCGATCGGCACCACTTCGGTGGTGCGGATGGTTGTCAGGTCGTCAGGCCGCGCGAACCAGCGCGAGCTAAAATCCCAGCCTGATTCGGCGCCAGCGCGCAGGTGGCGGTAGGTCGTTTCTGGTCGGACCGTCAGGGCAGCCGTCTCGACATCCTCGCGGAACGATTCCGGGCGGGCAGTATTTTTGCCGTCGTAGTAGCGGCTCAGAGCCTGGCCGTTGGGCATCTTGACCAGGCGACGGTAATGTGACCGACTCATCGTGAGAAATTCTGGCGTGTTGCGCGTCCAGTACGAGTATTCCATCAGCAAGTAGGGCAGGCGGGGTAGCAAGTAGCGGAAGTGACCCTTGCGGTGCGCGATCAGGCGGATCATGTGCAGGTAAAACGGTGGCTGCGACCGGCTGAGATAGTACGTTCGGTTACCGGTCGGAATGAAGCCGAACTTGGTGAACATGTGCTGGATGTTATTCATCATGCCGTCGCTCAGGTCGCTGCGTCCGCTTGCTTCTAGGCCGAGCATCGTGAAATAGGTATCCCAGTAGTATTGCTCCATGAAACGGCCACCAGGCACGACGTATGGCTTCGGCAGGGCAAGGAGGGAACCTTTTGATTCGGGTGCTTGACGTGTCAGCGTATCCCACATGGCACTGACGTAGGCTTCGGGGTCGTTCTGGGTCACGGTTGGTGCTTCGGCTTGCGCGGCTGAAAAGGCCGAGAAGTGCTTGTTGATAAACTCTGTCAGGTCGAAATCATCCTGCAGCGACGCCTTGTGGTATTCGCGGACAACTTTCTGGACGGCTTTGCTGGGGACTTGGTCGACAAACGTCTTGCCATCCGGGTGAATGCGACTCAGTTGGACTAAACGAAATAAATCGCCCAGGGCTTCGTCGGGCGATTGGCGGACGGGCTCGGCGATACGCCGTGTGGCTCCGACGGCCGTACGCAGTAATTTGAGGGATCTAGAAAGGGGATTTTTATACATTGCTCTACCCATCTAAAAGGAGTTAGTGCGGTGTGTCAAAGCTCTTCTTGCATTACGCTAAAAAACCGACAAAAATCAGTCGATATCGAGCCCGATTTCATTGCTATGGGCTAAAATGTCCGCCGTGTCCTTATAGACTGCTTTTGCCCCGGTCAAATCCGTCTCCTTCCAGCCACCGCTCAGCACGGCAATGCACGCCACACCGGCTTTGGTGGCGGCTTCAATGTCGTACGGCGTGTCGCCGATCATGATGACTTCATCCGCCGGCAGGTTGATGGTTGCAAGGGCGGCGTGGATGATGTCCGGGTCAGGTTTTGAGTTCTCGGCGTCGTCAGACGTCGTCACTTCGGTTAGTAAGTCATCCACCTGGGCGGCCTTCAGGAGTCCGCCCAGTTCTTGTTGGCTGGCCGAACTGGCGACGACGGTTTTCAGGCCCGCCCGCTGAACGGCTACCACCAGATCGCGGCTGCCGGGCGTCGGCTCTAGATCGTCCATGTAGGTATCGATAAAAATTGCTTTGCGCCGCTCGGCGATGGTTTTACCAAGACCAGACTCGTCGGAGAGGCTGTCATCGATACTGCTAAGCAACTTATCGCCACCCATGCCGATCAACCGCAACACCGTCTCGTGTTCGACTGTTATGTTGTGTTCGGCAAACGCCTCAACCCAAGCACTGGCATGGGCGACGTTACTATCAACTAACGTTCCATCGACGTCAAATAAAATTCCTTTGATCATTGCACTAGGTTATCGGTAAAGACTGATAAAAAATGTAAACCGTATCACTAAATTATGCTATTTCAATATAAAGAGTATAGTCATACCCAAGAAGCGATTGTGGTAAAAATTTAAACGAGAGCTTAAAAGAGAAACATATGAGAAAAATAAACCTACTAGGCAGTTTGTTGGGCTTTGTACTAGTATCGGCCGTTAGCGTACTGGCTTTAGCCGATCCTGCATCGGCATTCGTGGTCAGGTCCGATACTGGCGGCGATGGGTATACGCCGATTGTACGTAAGATGACTGATGGTACGCAGCGCGTCTTTACTATTTTCCACCACGTCGCACCC
>DASVSL010000042.1:0-8811 GCA_036388095.1 Saccharimonadales bacterium (SeqCode)
CGTTCTCACGATTATCATTGCTGCCTTGTTTGGTGCCGGCTTCTTGGGCTCAATCCTTTACCTGACCCAGTTTAACCAGCAGGTCTTTGGTGCGAGTCCGACCGAATCAGGCCTGATGATTTTGCCGCTCATCGCCGGTTTGATGGTATCGAGCATCGGCTCGGGCCGACTGATCTCGAAGCTCGGTCACTACAAGATATTCATGCAGGTCGGGACGGTTTTGGCGGCCGTCATGGTAGGAATGCTGGCGCTACTGACGCCCGATAGCAGCTACCTGTTCGAAGCCATTTTGACACTAGTACTCGGCTTCGGTCTTGGGCTTGTTATGCCGGTCCTGACGATTGCCGTGCAAAATGAATTCAAACAATCCCAGCTCGGCATTGCGACCAGTTCAGTCCAGCTGTTCCGCAGTCTTGGTAGTACCGTCGGAACGGCCCTATTCGGCGCCATGCTGACCGCCGGCCTGACGACTGGCCTAGCTACGATCGGCGATGATGCCTACTTGAACTCACTCAAAGACAGTCCGGTCGCGACCCGCATCGGTAGCCTTGACGACAGCAATACGCTACTGACGCTCAACATGCCCGACATCAAAACTGCGATTAGTAACGGCTTTGAGCAAAACGTCTCCCAGCTACCTGGCTCGGCTCAATCCAGCGCCCGACAAGAGTTTTACCGTTCGCAGTCTGCCTATGCCGACAAAGTCACCACCGCCTTTAGTGATTCACTGCGCGCTCTGTTTCTGACTGCCGCCGCCATGATGGCGCTCGCTGCGCTACTTGTGATTCCGCTCAAAGAGCGCGAGCTTGCTCAGGCTGCGCCCGTTGAACCGAGCCACTAAATCTCATAATGAAGACGGCTCCCATGCGACTGCTAGTCGCAAGAGAGCCGTATCTTCCCGTCAGCCCCACGATGGTAAAGTGTCGCTCGGATCGGTCGGGGGTCGGTTATCCGGAAAGTTTCCCCGGATAGCTGCCTCATGGTTCAGGCGCTCCAGGTAGTAGACCGGCTGCATTCCGTCAGGATCCAAGTCGCTTTGCCGGAGTCGTCCGATGATCCAGACGACGCACAATACGAATGCCATCAGTACGAGGATGTTGATCCACGGCAAGGCCAAGAGCCAGCTAAGCGGATCCTCACTGAATGAGGGGGACTGCTCGGTCCACTCGCTCTGCTGTCCGAAAGACCCGGAATCGTCGATAATCAGCTCGCACCCCGGCTTCAGTGAACCGTCGCTACGCCATGGGTTGTTGCAGTCGACAAGCGTCATCAGGAGGAACGTTGGTGCCATGATACCTCACCTTGCTAATGAGCTTTTAGGCTCGTGCGGGAAGATCGACGGACATATATATCCGTTATCTATATTATAGCAAATTAAATACTCTTTGTCAAATAATGGTATTCGCAGCGTGAAGGGGCGGGTGTGTTTCTGCTACAATAAAGCACGTACATTACTAATCACGTATCCAGAGTGCAGCGAGAGATCTAGCTCTATGACCTGCCGGCAACCAGCTTCTTGATGATTTCATCTCGCGGACACGGTGCCCCTTCTAGCCCTTAGCGGACAGATGATTTTTTTGAAACTCCTTCTGTATCTCGCCGGGTGAAAAGAGATACAACAAAGGAGTTATTTTTATGTCAAAACCAATCTACACCGGGGCCTCCATTAAAGGCACGCCTTTAATGGGGTTACGCACCGCCGAAAGCGTTTCGCCGAAACATCCGGACAAACTCTGCGACCAGATTTCTGACGCGTTGCTCGATGCGCATTTGGCGCAGGACCCATCCGCACGGGTGGCGATCGATGTGACCGGCGGCCATGGCACCGTCTTCGTCACTGGCGAGGTAACGTCAAAGGCGACGGATGTCGACGTCGAGAGCATCGTGCGCCGGATCGCTGGCAACGTACGAGTTCTCGAACACATCGCGGCCCAAAGCCCAGAAATCGCCCACGGCGTTGATACTGGCGGTGCTGGTGACCAAGGGATTATGGTCGGCTACGCAACCAATGAAACAGAAGAATTATTACCCCTCGAAGTTGTCTTATCACGGCGCTTGAACCAAAACCTATACGAACGCTGGCCCCACGATGGCAAGACGCAGGTCACGCTCAAGGATGGTCACGTCGTCAGTGTCGTTGCAAGTTTCCAGCACGCGCCCAAAGACGATCTCGCCGCACAAGTTCTGACATGGTTCAAGCATGAACCTCTCGCGACATCGATTGATGGAATTTTTGCATTACACGCCAACCCGGCGGGTGACTGGGAGCAAGGTGGTTTCGACGCCGACGCTGGTCTGACTGGTCGAAAACTAGTCGTCGACAACTACGGCCCGCGTATCCCGATTGGTGGCGGTGCCTTTAGCGGCAAGGATCCAAGCAAAGTCGACCGCTCGGCGGCATACATGGCCCGACGGATCGCCATCGATTATCTACGTCAACGCAAGGCGCACGAAGTCTATGTCTTTTTGGCCTATGCAATCGGCTATGCCGAACCATTGGAAGCAACGGTCGTCATCGATGGCCAAAGCGAGGTGGTAGACGGCTATGATCTGACGCCAGCTGGTATCATTGCGGCCCTCGATCTCAAACGGCCGATCTACGAGCCAACAGCCCGCTACGGCCATTTCGGTCACACGGGTTTGGCCTGGGATATTTAGCTTACTCGAGGTAGCCGTTTTGCCGCAGTTGCCAGTATACCCAGACGCAAAGGCCGCCGCCGATGACCGTTCCTAAGATGCTCCAGCCGCCCAGCGGTGGTTGACCAAACAGTGTCGGTAGCCAGCCGCCAACACCCATGCCGACCGACAAAAGAATATACATAGGCAGCTTGCTCATGGACCCAGTCTATACCAGGGGGTGATAGACGGGGTAAAATGGAATGATGAACGAAATCAAATGCCCAAAATGCGGCGAAGCCTTTACCGTTGACGAAGCCGGCTACGCCAGTATCCTCAAGCAAGTCCGTGACCATGAATTTGCCCAAGAACTTCATGACCGCGAGCGGCTGCTCAAAAACGAACAAGCCGCTGCGCTTCGCCTGGTCGAGGAAAAAACCAAAAGTGCACTTGCCAGTGACCTCGCCAAAAAAGAGACCGAGATCGCTTCGCTCAGAGCCGACAAAGAACTAGCCATAACGCAGCTACAGGCGCTAAAAGACGCCGAGTTGACCGAGCTACGTGCCCGGCTGGAATCAAGCGAGACAGAGCGACGCCTGGCCGTTACCGAAGCCGTCGGGCGCATCGAAAAAGAACGCGACCGGTTGCAACATGAGCTGGTAAGTAAAGACAATGAGCGCAGTTTGCTCGAAGCCAGCCTGAAGGACAGATTCGCCCACGAGCTGCAATCAAAAGACGACCTGATCCGGCTAAAGGACGAAGAAATCGCTTTCCGGAAAGATATGAAAGCGAAGTTATCGACCAAGATGGTCGGCGAATCATTGGAGCAACACTGCGAGACCGAATTCAACCGTCTGCGCGCGACCGGGTTCCAGCGCGCCTACTTCGAAAAAGATAATGACTCTCGGACAGGCAGTAAGGGTGACTATATCTACCGCGAAACTGACGAAACCGACAATGAAGTCATTTCGATCATGTTCGAGATGAAAAATGAAGGCGACGAAACGGCGAGCAAGAAGACGAACGAAGCCTTCCTGCGTGAACTCGACAAAGACCGCGTCGAGAAAAAGTGCGAGTACGCCGTGCTGGTATCACTGCTCGAAGCCGATAACGAACTGTATAACTCGGGTATTGTCGATATGTCGCACCGCTACCCGAAAATGTATGTCATTCGGCCGCAGTTTTTCATTCCGATTATCACGCTGCTGCGAAATGCGGCCCTGAACTCGATGGCCTACAAAGCCGAACTTGCCTTGGTCCGTAATCAGAACATCGACATCACCAACTTCGAAGACAACGTCAATTCGTTCAAAGAAGGCTTCGCTCGCAATTACGACCTGGCCAGTCGCAAATTCAAAACCGCCATCGACGAGATCGATAAGACGATTGACCACCTCCAAAAAACGAAAGATAACTTGCTGGCTTCCGAAAATAATCTACGTCTCGCGAACAATAAAGCCGATGACCTGACCGTCAAGAAGCTGACGCGCGGCAACCCGACGATGGCCGCCAAATTCGCTGAGTTAGAAGGCGATCCTGATCCTGCCCCTCGCCTGATTGACTAGGCTACTTGGCGCCGATTTTCAGCAGCACGATTCCACCGACGATCACAGCCTGAATCCCAACTGACAACAGGGCAGTCGTAAATGAATTGCTCTTCGTTTTGCCAGACCGTAAAATGCCGATCGTTAGCGCCGCAATGGCAATCGTGACATCGGCGATCAGGGCGGTTCGAATCGTAATTGTTTCAAGCGCAGCCAGGCTCAACACGATCAATGACGGCAAGGCGGCAAACAGCATCCCGCGGTGGATCGTGAACTCGTGCACCAGTTCGGCGCGCGGCATGTTTTTGTCATGAATAATCCGGTACGACATGACGGCGGCGAAAATGCTCGCCGCCCATAGGCCAAGCATGGTACTGACGATTGTGACGTAGGCGCTATGGACGGTTAGATCAGTCTTTAGTAGTAACCCGATGTTGATTGCCAGCAGCGTCACGCCGCCATAGATGCGCTCGTTCAGGTAGCCGATCTGCTTTTCGCGGCTTTGGTCTGACGGCTTTGTAAACAGGTTGCGCAGGCTGCGCGAGGGTTTAGGCATTCACTCAGTGTAGTCTATGCGGCGTACACTGGATGTCATGACTGACCGCAGTGTGCTTAATGATGATGCCGTATCTGCTGCTCGGCGCTTACTTGGCGCCGAGCTCACCCGCGAACTGCCGGGTGGCACCGCGCGTCTACGAATCGTCGAGACCGAGGCCTATGATCAAACCGACGCCGCCAGCCACAGCTATAGCGGCCGGACGCCGCGCACCGACGTCATGTTTGGCCCCGCTAGGCACCTGTACGTCTATTTTACCTATGGCATGCACTACTGCATGAACGTCGTCGTTGGCCCGGAAGGCTATGGCGCTGCGGTATTGATTCGCGCTGTCGAGCCAGTGACTCGATCTGACGAAATAATTCTGCAACAGCAACGACTCAAAAACGGCGTCGAGTTGACTAACGGCCCGGCCAAATTATGCCAGGCACTTGCGGTCGACCGCATCATGAACGGCCACGACCTGGCGCAGGCACCACTACAGCTTGTTATGAGTGATGCTATCCCAGATGAAACCGTCATTACGACGACCCGCGTCGGCATCAGCAAAGCCCGCGACGAGCCGTGGCGGTTTTATATCCGCGGAAATCCATATGTATCGCGCGTATAATAGGCAGTATTAACTAGGAGGAACCACCATGGCTGACGCACCAGACTTCAGCGGCCTTTCAGCCATCTTTTTCAACGGCACCTTAACCAAAGGCGACAAGCCCAGCCACACCGACGGCTTGATCCGTCGCAGCGAAGAATTGATGAAACAAAATGGGGTGAAAACCGAAGTCATCCGGACAATTAACACCGACATGGCAACTGGGATATACCCGGACATGACCGAATACGGCTACGATAGCGACGAGTGGCCAGCTATTTTCGAACGCGTCAAAGCCGCCGATATTGTCGTTATTGGTGGACCAATCTGGTTGGGCGATAACAGCTCGATGACGAAGAAACTGATTGAACGCATCTATGCCAATTCATCGGACGTCAACGAACAAGGGCAGAACATCTACTACGGCAAAGTCGGTGGCTGCCTGATCACAGGCAACGAGGACGGCGTCAAGCACTGTTCGAGTAACGTGCTCTACAGCCTGCAGCACGTCGGCTTCACAATTCCCCCACAGGCCGATGCCGGCTGGCTCGGCGAGATCGGCCCTGGTCCGAGCTACCTGGACGAAGGCTCCGGTGGTCCGGAAAACGACTTCACCAACAAGAATCTGACCTTCATGACCTACAACCTGATGCACATGGCCCGACTACTCAAAGGCGCCGGTGGCGTACCAGCCTATGGTAACCAGCCAAGCAAATGGAAAGGCGGCGAGCATTTTGGGTTTGACGAGGTGGCTACCCACGCTGCCAACACGATGTAGCGCAGCCGCAAACAAACATCAAAGGTATTGACTTTAATCATATATTGGTGTATAATAGTATAGTTAGTTTCTGATTCACTCCCATCTACGAAAGTAGGCAGCATGCCCGAACCGCAGGTCGAGCAGGAAGTCAGCGACGAGCAGATCCTGGAGGAGCTCGACAAGTACGTCCAGCACGGCGTCATCGACTACGTCATCCCGACGGATCCGATCGGTGAGGCCTGGGTTATCGGCTACAAGCTGACGATCCTCAAGTTCAACAGTAAGTACGAGGTCGTCTCGTTCCTCAGCGGCGTCACCGTCACCTTGAATTGGGCCGCCGCCCGCCTCGGTTTACATCCCTGATCTCTAGGCAGCTCCGCGTCAACGCATGAAGCGAATTGCTCTGCGTTCTCGTGGAGCTTTTTGCTATTTAAAGAGTGATATAATAATCCAAAGACATTGTCCATATCATTCCGACAGAGTGAGGTTTAGATGTCTGGTTCTTTCCGAAGCATCACGGCTAGCGTAGTGACGGCTTTGCTAGTAGCGGTAACCGCCGGTTGTACTGGTGACGATCCTGAACGTAAAGCTCCAATGCCCGACACCGAGACAGTCAGTTGGGTAACGGTGTGTGACAGATCCGATTACAGCACGGCAGAGGTTCCAGCGACACGGCTCAAGTCCGATCGTGCATTCACGACGAATCTGCAGGCTTGCGACCCCAAGCATTCAAAGAAGGCACGAGCCTACTTGCGGCAGGACCGTCAGCGCATGCAGCGTGAGCAGGCGGAATACGCCAGGCAGACGGCCGCATATGTCCGCGAGCTTCGCGCGTCATTGGCTCGGCTCGACAACGACGCAAAACTCGTCGTGCTCGCTCAGATGGCGTGTCGATACCAGTACGACATCGGCGAAGAAGAGATCGGTAAATTCTCGATCGTGGCTGATATGTACGAGCGGATCTATGAGCCGTCTCCGTATCTGCCGGAAATTTACGAGTACAGTCTGACGGGTGGCAGTGAGTCTGGGCCGAGCGGCACGCTCAATAACATTTGCCCCCGGACATCCTCTGGCGGCTGATCACTCATGGCCACCGAAATGGTTCACCGAAGCAGTTCCAATATGGACGCTTCGCCCAAGCTGTTTCGGTGGCCGTTTTTGTTTCTCTATGTTGCCAAACAGTAACGGTGATACTACTATGTGAGACATCTTCTACCGACGATATGAGGTGATTGCAAGTGGGTCAAATGAAAGACTCAAAACAGGCACGAATCAAGGGGAGAAGTTCGAAAACGCCGTCGACTACGAGCAGAGCGGCGCGAGGCAACGAAGCCGATCAGGGAAGCAGTCAACAAGAAGCGCCGCGCAGAAGGTCATCCCGATTGGACGCCTAACAAGAAGGGGTTCTGGGACTTCTGATTCGGCGAATTTCGAACACGGGCTCCGGCGACACAACAGTCACTGGAGTCCATATTTATATTTTATTGAACTAGTAGCAATCGTAATTTAAATAATACGTACAAAGTTGTTCGCTATTGAAGTTGATATATCAAAACTACCGACATATAGTAGACGTATTCGTTCCTACATAGATTGGTGAATGCGATGTCGCTTTTCAGGAAACCCCCCGGCAGGATGAACCCAGCCGAACTGACCGAGGCACTACGAGAGCTTCGACCGTACATTCACGGAGCAATTATCAGATCAAACGATGGCCTAGGCGATGTATCCAGAAGACTAGAAGAGGCGACAACAAATATTGGTAAAGAGGCGAAGGGCGCTGTGCGCTCCATGGGCGTCAATTACGGAATGGACTGATTCCCCAGCTCCCATCCGGTATCGAGCGAGAAGTCAAAGTAGCAGCGAGTGCCGCCTGGACGTGCTCGTCGGACGAGGACGTCCAGGCGCTTAGGGACATCTGACCCAGTACATTTCAAGCACGGGCTCCGGAGACGCAACTGTCGCCGGAGCCCAACTTATTTTTGTAGCTCTTCCTGGTATTATGAGCCTATGAATATTAAAAGAATCTTATTTCTACTGGTTACGATCGGGGCGCTTATCTACTTGACTGCCGTCTTGTTTACGTACGGTGCTTTAGAAAGCGCGCCATTTTTCGGTGAACAGCCAACTGATCAGCAAAATTTAGTCTCGCTCTTGTACTACCTAGGCGCCGCAGCATCACTAGGCTCGATCTATTTGGTCGTGCGTATAAGCAAACGAATCAAGTAGAAGTATTTGTTCTCGAACATCTACGTGTATCGATGTAGCAACGATCATATGCGTTAATACCGATAGTATAATGAGATAAATGATTCATAGATTCAAATCACTCAGCATACTAGCTAAACTATTTACGATTGTTTCACTATTGATAGTAGCGATACCGGTGTTTTTCTACCTGATCAACGTTACCGAAGCATTGGCGATGGCTAAAGCGTCGTATAACTGCACGATGGATAGCATGATGATGCAACTATGCCACAATCCGTTTGGTGGTTCGGTGCCCTGGGCGATTCTTCAAAGCGTTGTGATTGGTTTCCCGTTCATAATCCTTTGGCTTCTGTTAGGGTTGAGTATTTTGATAAAGCAGTGGATCACTAAAACAAAACATGTTAAGCACACAGAGTAACGAGTAAGCGCTGGCACTTTGCGAAAGCGCAACGTTTTAATTTGTTATGATTGTGAAATGAATATAGCCGTCTGTTCAAGTGCGAGCTTTTACACGAAAGTAATTGCGTTTAGTTAT
>DASVSL010000043.1:0-4521 GCA_036388095.1 Saccharimonadales bacterium (SeqCode)
TGAGATTTTTGTAAAGGCTATAGATGCTTTTGATGCGCCCATCCATTGAGTGGACAATACCTTCTTGGTCGAGCCGCTTGCTAACGTCGTGACGGACGGTGGCGAGTTTACGATGGCTTTTCCCTAAGCGGTCCTTCATTAGTTTGCGCAGGCGTTTGAACTCACGTGGCTCCAGATACGTGAAGGCGAGCTCTTCGAGTTGGACGCGAACACGGCCCATGTTGAGCCGATCTGCTAGCGGCGCGAAAACTTCGAGCGTCTCACGGGCAATCTTAAGCTGCTTTTCGCGCGACAAGTAGTGCAGCGTCGACATATTGTGCAGCCGGTCGGCGAGCTTGATGATGATGACGCGAACATCTTGGCCCACATAAATAAGTAATTTCGACAGATTATCTTTCGTGGCAGGTAAGTAGCTGCTCAGATCCCTCATACCGGAACGAGCTTGGCTGACTTTGGTGACGCCATCGACCAGAAAAGCAACATCTCGTCCGAACAAGTTTTCAATTTCCGTCAAGGCGGTGTCAGTATCTTCAACGGTGTCATGCAAGACACCAGCCAGTACCGTGTCGATGTCCATTGCCCAATCAACCAGGATCCCGGCAACGGCAAGGGGATGGATTAAAAACGGTTCGCCGCTCTTGCGGAGCTGGCCGCGGTGCTTGTCGGCAGCGAAATCAATCGCACTCACCAGCTCGGCGACATCGTCATCGCCGTAGACCTTTTGGGCAATGCTGATGAGCTCACGTTTCTTCATACACCAAGTATAGCGGTCGTGAGATTATTTACAGCGCACCGCAGTGCGGTATACTGACAGCAAACACGCTAACGCTAATGAAGAGGTGGGTATGAAACGGATCGCAATCAATGGCTTCGGACGGATCGGCAGAAACGCCTTCAAGATCGCATTCGATCGCAAGGACGTCGAAGTCGTCGCTATCAACGACTTAACAGATAACCGAACGCTGGCGCATCTACTGAAGCACGATAGCAGTTATGGCGAATACAGCCACGACGTCAGTTTTGACGAGCAATCGATCAGTGTTGACGGTACGCGCATTCAGACCTTCGCCGAAACCGACCCAGCCAAGTTGCCCTGGGGTGATCTGAACGTCGACGTGGTGATCGAATCGACAGGCTTCTTCACCGATCCTGCCAAAGCCCATGCCCATATCGACCCAGCCGGTGCCAAGCGGGTTGTTTTATCGGCTCCAGCCAAAGGCGATGGTGCCGATACGATTGTCCTTGGGGTAAACGAAGATAAGCTCAAAACCGGCGTGACCGATGTTATTAGTAATGCCAGCTGCACCACTAACTGCATCACGCCGGTAATGGCAGTACTAGAAGGGCACTTTGGGATCGAAAAGGCGATGATGACGACCGTGCACAGTTACACCGCGTCACAGCGTCTACAGGACGCACCTGCCAAGGATCTGCGCGAAGCCCGCGCCGCAGCTGAAAACATCGTCCCAACAACCACTGGTGCATCAGTTGCCGCCGCCAAGGCCCTCCCAGCCCTTGAAGGGCGTTTCGGTGGGCTTAGTGTGCGTGTCCCAACCCCCGTCGTCAGCATGAGCGACTTTGTCGTGCTGCTGAAACGTGACGTCACGGTCGAAGAGGTTAACCAGGTCTTCAAAGACGCCGCCAATCAGCCTTTTTACCAAGGTATTTTAACCGTGACCGAAGAAGAACTTGTCAGTAGTGACTTCAAGGGTAACGCACATAGCGCCATTGTCGATCTGCCACTAACGGCCGTCGTCGGCGGCAACTTGCTGAAAGTCGTCGCCTGGTATGACAATGAATGGGGTTACAGTAATCGCCTTGTCGAATTGACGGCCGACGTTGCAAAAAGTCTGGACAAATAAAAACCACCGACTTGGTGGTAAATTGAGTGGCCGACCCGGGGGAGACCCTGGGTCGGCTGCACCTCAGAAACTGCTGATCGTGAATTCTCGCAGTGTGTTCGGGTAGGCACCCTCGCCGTTGGCGCGGATCAGTAGGTGCGGGTGCATCATCCCGGTGAACTTCAGCGGAACTCTAGGGTGATCCTGCTGCGCTGTCGCAATGATGCTGAGCCCGAGCCAGTACGTCTCGATTTCGATCTTCTGGTGCTTCGCCGTGTCGTTGATCAGCGACCTCCGGCGGCCCAAGAAGGGCAACACCATGCACAAGATGAAAGCTAGCGCCAACAGGATAAGCACAGGCCATAACAGCGAGACTGAGACGGTTGAACTCTCCAGGATGTCCTGAAACGAGACTGACTGAGTGTCATTCACGAAATTGTCCAATCTGAGGTGCGCTCGGCACCTCGGTAGAAGCGGGGCGTCGGTACATATTTTATAACAAAATAGTTATAATATGTCAATAGCTTTACGGGTGCGGCATATGCCCATATACTTACGTAAGCATGAACATTTACCTCGGCTCCGATCATAACGGCTTTCATCTCAAAGAGAAGGTGTTTGCGTACCTGAGTAAGCGCGGCCTCAATGTTAGTGACGTCGGTGATAAAGAACTTGATAAAGACGATGATTTTCCAGAGATTGCGCAAATGGCTATCTTAAAAATCCTGGGCGACGAAAAAAAGGATCCGCGGGCGATCTTGATCTGCGGCGGTGGGCAGGGGATGGCCATGGCGGCGAATCGTTTTACCGGCATTCGTGCCAGCGTCGTCTGGGACGAGACCGAGGCCAAAATGACCCGCAACGATAACGATAGCAATGTGCTGTGTTTGCCGGCCCGTATCCTTGACGACCACGACACGCAGTGGCAGGCAATCATCGATGCATGGCTAGAAACACCATTTGCCGATGCGCAGCGCTACCGACGCCGCAACCGTCAACTCGATGAACTTGCCTAGGGCTGAGCGTAAGCGGTATAGTACATCTATGACCAAAAAAAGCCAGGCGAAACCAGCCAAACAACATCACTTAACACTGCACGAACTCTTAGGCGCGATGTCATTCTGGGGCACCGCGACCAGGAGTATGCTGTTCGGTTTCGTGGCGTTGATGGCATTTATCGTCGGCCTGAGCGAACAATACGATGGCTTTAGCCCTGACGCCGAGTTTATGTTACTGATCTACGCGGCCGGTAGTTTTCTGGTGCTCGATTTCGGCTACGTGATGGTCGCTCGCGCTTTTGGCTCGCACAAGATTCCTGATCTACTGGTTCTACTGATGACTGAAATCGTCCTCGCTGGCCTCTATGTTATCCCGAAGCTTTTAATCGCACCGGACTTGACCGTTGCCGTCAACCCGCTCGTCTACGCGCTGTTTATCTCCCTTGGGGTGTTAGCAGGCCGGATGTTGATTGGGTTGCTGTTTGCTAGCCAGCGACGCTAATGGCACAAGTCGTCCCGACCGTCACGGCCTATACGACTGATGATCTGCAGCAGCAATTTGCCCTGATAACATCGACCGCCGCAACGAGACTTCATCTTGATGTTACGGACGACGTATTCGCTAGCCCACGAACCGTCCAGCCCGATCAGCTATGGGCGCCAGAAGGCTTTTATATTGATATCCACTTGATGTATCAGATGATCACACCGGTCGTACATGACGTGCTTTTACTTGCGCCGGACATGGTGACTGTACATGCCGAAGCAGCCGATGTGCATGATGCAATTACTGCGTTTCATGCGGCCGGGGTAAAGGTCTGCTTGGCACTTTTGCAACAAACAAGCGTCAAAGAAGTCGAGCCCTTGGTTGAGTTTTGTGACGGCATCCTTATTTTTAGTGGCTCACTCGGTCGCTTTGGCGGGGCAGCTGATTTGTTGCTGCTTGAAAAAGTCATGTCCCTCCGGCGCCTGAAACCCACCCTCGAAATCGGGTGGGACGGTGGTATCAATGAAACGAATGCCCGTCAGCTGGTTGTGAGTGGCGTTGATATTTTGAATGTTGGCGGTGCGATTCATCATGCTGACGACCCGAAGCTCGCCTACGCCGAGTTGAGCAGGCTGACGCACGCATGACGCTTGTGCTACAGTAAAAAGCAATGAGCGGGCAATTGACTCTTACGCAGCAGATGCACATGGCAATGACAATCCGGGCAGATATCATCCGGATGCTCGAACACGCCGGTAGCGGACACAGTGCCGGTCCGCTTGGCCTTGCTGACATCTTCACGGCTCTCTATTTCTGTGTCATGCGGCATGACCCGACGAACACCGAATGGGCCGAACGCGACCTGCTGGTGCTTAGTAACGGTCACTGTGTGCCGGTACGCTACGCCACCATGGCCAGAGCCGGCTACTTTGATGTTGACGAGCTAATGACGCTTCGTCGCCTAGGTAGTCGCCTGCAAGGTCACCCAGAACGCACCAGGCTGCCGGGTATGGAGACGACGTCAGGACCATTGGGCTCTGGGCTGAGCCAAGCTGCTGGTATGGCATATAGCATGCAGTACTTTGACGCTGCACCGCACCGTAATGTCTACGTCGTCATGGGCGACGGTGAACTAAACGAAGGCAATATCTGGGAAGCGGCCATGTTCGCTGGCAAATATAAGCTTCGCAACCTC
>DASVSL010000044.1:0-9203 GCA_036388095.1 Saccharimonadales bacterium (SeqCode)
TGGGCGATAGCCTTTGGTTTCATCCCTACCCCTGCGTCGACGTGCTTTCGAGCCTGATTGCCTACTGCGGCCTGAGTGACTACGTGCTGGTCGCCGAAGTTGCCCGTTTGGATGAAAACAGCTCCCGGCGTTTACACCGCGCCCACCCTGATATGCAAAGATAATTATTGGCAAAAGAAAGACCTCCGCATGGGAGGTCGGTAAGACAAGATATTGCTAGTGCGGCGGCAGGGCCACTCCGTACGTCGGGACGGAGCGGCCCTGCGAAGGCCGGCGACGTGCACTCTACGTGGTGTAGGTTGCGGCGCTCATAGGCGACCTCCAATCTCGTGTGAGTCGGTTGCGGCGGGGCCGCTCCATCATGGATAAAATGCAGCTCCCATGGGCTACACCATCTAGGAGCGGTCCCTGAACTGCGGCCCGACGCGGATCACATACCGAAGTATGTGTACGACCTCACGAAGAGGCCTGCACGTTTTTGTCTGCGTGCAACAGCAAGACGCGCGACTCCCTATGTGGGCAGTCTAGCGTACTAGCTCAGCACAATGTGCCAATCTAGGACGCCGAGCACATATGCTCGTATAGTAGTAGCAGCAATTACTTTCACCCCTTTCATGGATGAGTCCTCGGATGGTTGTGGACCGCATGAGCCGGACGGCGTATCCGGGCGGTCCCTTCAGTGGTGGGGCATGTCTGACGACATAGACTTCTCGGAGATCTACATCGCCGCCCTCACCCGGATGAACCTATTGGATCGTCCAATGAAACGTGGGCGGTTCAACGGTTCTTCAAACGCAGGTAAATGCCCTTGAAGAACCGTTGAACGAATTTATAAGCAATATCTTGTCAAAGTTGTCGCATCGGGAAAACAATGGTCATCAACCGATGATTTATGCATTATAGCACACAGTGACGATAATGTCAATAGTATTTTGTACTATTGTTCTTGGAAGCTAATGGTCGGCTGACCAACGCTGCCAAAGGTAATCATCGTGTCACCGGTTGCTCCGGCGCGGCGGAGTTCGTGGGCGATGCCGAGCTTATGCATGATGTCGCGGAGTCGATTGACGCTGTGAGGGTTACTAAAGTCCGTCCGGGCAGCGAAACGCTCGATCTTGGGACCGGTGATGACAAAGAAGTCCTCGATTTTGGTGACATGCCAAACATCGCTGAGCTGCGTGTCGGTCAACGTGATCAGCTTCTCATCGTCATTCGGTGCGTCGGCGTCTTCTGCTTCGGCCGCTTGGCGCTGGCGTACTTCGCTGACGCGCTTAGCGAGGGTTCGTAGCACTTCGGTCGTCCCCTGGCGCGCCTGAGCTGACATCGACATCAGGGAAGTCGTTGCTGGCACGACGGCTTTGAGTTCGTCCATCTGCGCCTGCACGATTTCGTCATCAAGCCCGTCGGTCTTGCTAAGTACAACAACTTCGGGCAGTTCACCAAGAACTTGGCTATAGGCCTGGAGTTCTTTCCGTATCGTTTGGTAGCTGGCGGCTGGATCATCGGTGTAGGCGTCAATCAGGTGCAAAATAACAGCCGTGCGCTCGATGTGGCGCAAGAACGCGTCCCCGAGGCCCTTGCCTTGGCTGGCACCCTCGATCAGACCTGGAATGTCGGCTATCAGTAAGCCTGACTCGTCGATATCAGCGACGCCGAGATTCGGCGTCAAGGTCGTAAAGGCATAGTCGGCAATCTCGGGTTTTGCCCCGGTCACAACACTAAGAAAGGTGCTTTTGCCAGCATTCGGAAAGCCGACCAACCCGACGTCGGCGATGAGCTTGAGCTCGAGGCGGGCCTCGAAGGTATCGCCTTTTTCTCCCAGTTCGGCGACACGGGGCGCCTGGCGGGTGCTGGATTTGAAGTGGGCGTTACCGAAACCACCGTCACCCCCTTTGGCGACAATGGCACGTTGACCGGGCTCGGTCAGATCGGCAACGATGGCGTTATCGCGATAAATAATTGTTCCGACCGGTACTTTGACGATGCGATCTTCGGCGTTGCGACCATGCTTGCGGCGTTTGTCACCAGGTTGCCCGTTTTCGGCACTGATCGTGCGAGTGACGCGAAAATCTGCCAAGGTAGAAGTATTGTTATCGGCGACAAAGATAACGTCACCACCGCGGCCACCATCGCCACCATCTGGCCCGCCACGGGTAACGAATTTTTCGGTTCGAAAGCTGACCCGGCCATCACCACCGCGACCAGCTGCAACCACTAACTTTGCGCTATCGACAAACATATAAATACATTGTAACAGAGGTGACTGAGTTTAGTGGCACCGGAAAGTAGGTACGGTTGTTTTCAGCAGTGCAGTGCAAGGCGAAACGGGGCAATACTAAAGGAGCGGCACGCTATGTACCGCTCAATCGTTTGCGTCGTTTCAACGCAGCAATGTGCGCTGAAAACAACCGTACTAGTGGATGTAGTTATACCCAGAGGCTTCGCCAGCTGACACAGTCCGGGTCGACTTGATGTTCCAGCCAGCGTAGTTCATTTCTGATACAAGGATGCTCCCGTCGGCGTTGACACTTTCGACAACCGCGACGTGGCCATACCCGCCAGCTTGCCAGCTGTTTTGCAGGACAGCGCCCACTGCAGGTGTCCCGTTGACGGCGAAGCCACTGCTGCGGGCGTAGCTCGCCCACGTGCTGGCGTTCCCCCAGAAGCTACCGATCGGACGGCCGAGTTCGGCGCGACGGTTATAGGCGTACCAGGTACAGTAGCCGTAGTCGTAACGGTTGCCGACGTTGTTAATCGTTGGAGAGCTAACGGGCGCAGACACTGTGCGTGCCAGAGCACCGCTGGAGCGTGCACCAGGGGCACTGTAGCCGGGACGTTCGTTGGTCGGCAGGATGCCGCCAGGTAAAACAATCTGTTGGCCTGCGGTGACGCCGCCAAGTTCGAGGTCATTGTAGCTGACAAGGCGGTCACGGTTCGTACTGTACTTGCTGGCAATACTATCGACATTGTCACCGTCCTTGACGGTGTATAACACGCCATCGACGTTAGGAATCTTCAGCACAGCGCCGACGGCAATAGCGTCACCCGAAAGATTGTTGGCCCATTTGACGGTGTCAGGTGAAACGCCGTATTTACTAGCGACGGACTGAGCCGTATCACCAGCGACGGCGGTATAGGTCGAAATACCGCGCAGGTCGGACACCTGAACGATCTGTGGCTTCGTCAGGACGCTGCTGTCGGACTGTGACAACTCAGCTTTGGCGCTGAGCGAAATTGACAGGTTGGAGACATTGCTAGCAACCGCCAGACCAGCCGTTTCGGCCGTACTAGCAGCAAGGTCGGCAGCGATACGCTGGTCGACCGAAGGATCGTTAACTTGTAGGACGTTGCCATCGCCTGTCTGCGCAGCAACCTGCTGTTCGACCGGAGATTGGTAGCCAACTGATACGACGCTAACGATCAGCGTCAAGATGGCTACATAGGTCATTACCGAGCTAGCGCTGGTCAGACGTTTGGCACGTCGGGAATTCAGACTAGAACTGGTAATTGATTGTGAATCGCGAATGATTTTACTCCGTGTGCGCTATTACTAGGCACGGCTACCGCTACTATGTCTTTCTTTTTTGTTTTGTTGAAATAAACAAAAAAATGAGTGCGCGTCGACCGATTTCCGCTTGAGTTAGCTGATAAAGATAGTGTACTTTATGCACTCGTACGACAGTCCACGGTAGGTATATGCATCGGAACGAACGAAGGCTGTAGGATAGTTCCTCTAACAGTAGTCGTGTAAGCTCACTTGCCTATACCCCGTCAGTATACTCACTATTGATATTTATGTCAATTTATTATTTGGTACGCTTAATCACAGAGCGTTTTGCAGTGCGCTTCGATATTCGCTTCGTGCTCGGCTTCGGTGTGAGCGTAGTACGTCTTGCCGTCGTCACCAGCCACGAAGAACAGATAGTCGCCAGCCGCCGGGTTTGCCACGGCGTCAAGCGCGCCGGGGTTCATGTTCGAGATTGGGCCGGGCGGCAGGCCGCCAACTTTACGGGTATTGTAGGGCGAATCGAGCCCCGGCGTCGCCTCGACACCAAGCTGCTTAGCGGCATAGATAAACGTAACGTCAGATCCCAGCGGCATGTCAACAGCCAGTCGGCGCAAGAAAACCTGAGCGACTTGTTTTTGATCGGTCGTATTGGAGACTTCTTTTTGGACGATCGATGCCAGCGTCACCCCTTGGTACAGGTTGAGGCCTTTCGATGCATAATTATCGATATAACCCTTTGATTGCAGCAGCTTGTAAAATTCGTCAAACGACCGCGTAAAGAGGGTCTTGAGGTCTTGATCGGCATTCATACGGTACGTTTCTGGGAATATATACCCTTCCAAGCTGGCCTCTGCTGGACGACCGGCAAACAACGGGTGGTCATAGTCTGCGACGTAGGCTGCCGTAATCTCGTCATCACTAAAGCCGTCTTTGATAAGCAGCGCGCGCAGCTCATCGAGCGTCAGGCCTGGTGGAATAGTGACATCGAACTCGTCGGTCTGTCCGGTAGTCATATGATTAACGATACTCTGTACGTCTTGGTTCGGCGACAGGACGTAACTGGCCGCTTGCAGTTTGTCGCGTGTGCCCGATAGTTTCGTATACAGATTAAACGCCAGCTGGCTTCGTATGAGACCTTGGGCTTGAAGATTCGCAGCAATGGTCGCGGCCGTGTCACCAGGTTTGACGACAACGCGAACACGGTTCGTTTGGTTGCTTGGTGCGTTAAGCGACCAGTTATACCAGGTAACTGCGCCGACGCTAAAAATCAGCAAAAGCGCAGCGACGGCAACCAATAGTAAGCTCACCGCCCGGCGATTGACGCGGGCGCGGCGGGTTGAACTCAGCGGTGATGGCTCAGGAGCAACGGGCCTTGGTAGCACTGTTTCACGCGGCGTTTGATCGGGAGCAGGTGTCGGTGTACCCGATTGTCGATTCGGCACAGTCAGCCGTGGCTCGGACGGCCTCTGTGATTCGGCCGAGCGAGGACGGGGTGGTCTAACGTCCATAATTCGCCTCCAGATAATCACCCAAAATAATTGCAGCGGCATGAGCATCGATATCAGCTTTGGTGTAGGCTTTTTTATGCGACTTCAGGTACTGCTCGGCGAGAACCGACGTCAGTGATTCGTCCTGAAAGACTTGCTCGACCCGTAGGGCTTGGAGCCGGTCGGCAAACGCCACTACTTTTGCGGTTTGGGCGGTCGCTTCACCGCTTTGATTGCGAGGATACCCAATGACGAGCAGCTTCGGTTGAACCTCGACGACTACTTCACGAAGCCGTTCAACTACCAGATCATCAACATCGATCGTGCACAGCGGAAACGGAACCCGTACATCGCTGTCGGCTTGGGCAACACCAATACGTCGATCACCGACGTCGAGCCCAAGCAGAACATGGCTATTTCTGGTCGACATTGAACGTGATGACGATTTTTTTGGCGTTATTCGGCGCCTTCGTCACCCAGAACGGGCTTAAGCGTACGTTGACATCCTCGACCCCTTGGACCGCTTCGATTTGTTGCTGGATCTCGCCTGACCGTTTGCCCTTGAGTTGCTCGGCGAGTGCTGCTTCGTCGATGTTTGGTCCGACCTGAGCAACGGCAACGGCGCGGATGGCATAGGAATCACCCTCGCCGGTAAACTCGCTGAACTTGACGTTGTCGTCACCACTTTCGTAGATCTTCTGATTGGTCTGACCAGATATCTGCGACTTAGTATAGGCGTCAAAGACTTTTTTGAGGTCGCTGCGCGCCAGGCCGATCATCCGGTAGGTCGTTTCGGCGGTCAGTTTTGCCTGTGCCGTCGCTTCTTGACCGACAGCTGGCGCACTAGTTGGTTCACCTGGCTCAATCGCGAAACTTTCTTCGATCGAGATAACATTGCCGTCAAATTGCTTCTTCACTTCGGCTTTTATCTTGGAGCTATCTTCGGCGGCAAGGTCAGCCTTTGCCTTGTTGACGTCAGCTTGGCTGACGACCGTAATCGTCTTGTCGGTTCCGCCACTTGTCGTACCGCTAAAGGCCGCGCTGGCGTCTTCTGGTACGCCGCTCAACTCACCCGACGCGTCGTTGTACCGAGCACCGGCCGAAGCGGCCGTGACGCCGACACTAACGCTGCCGGCACAGGCGGTCGGGAAGCAGCCGGGACCGAACGTACTAGCCGGAACTGACACACTGCTGTCTGTGGTGTAGGTTAAGCCGCCGGGCGTCATCAGTCGCGTACCTGCCGGAATGGTCGTCGCGTCTTGTGATTGTTTCGATAGCGTCACTTGACCCTTAGCTCTTTCGCCGACATCTTTTTTACCGGTCGCTGTAAATGAAGTACTAGCAGAGCGTTTGATTTCTTTGCTAACAAATGGGACGACTGCTTGGTCCGCATCCAGACTTGTCCCTTTTTGAAGCTTGAGCTGTTGGTTCAGGTTCACGATGTTCGTGCGGGCAGTAATGGTGACAGTCGCTTTACCGGCAAAGAAAATCGCCCAAATGAGGAAGGCGATGAGCAGAACACCTAGGCCGCCAAAAATGAATAATTTCTTGCGGAAACGATCAAAATTAGGAATGGCAGCACCTTTTTTGGTACTTCGTCGACCCTTCTTTTCTGCAGCGGCACTCGAGGCGAGAGCAGCTGGTTCGTCGTCAACCGACAACCCGGTCGTGTCGATCTCGTCGTCGGCTGGTAACGCGGCCGTCTTAGCGAGTTCACCGACCGGCAGTTGGTTGCCGTCGATCACATCCTCGGGTTCGGCCTCGACCTTATCGAGCGTTGGAATTTCTGGACGACTTTGCAGATTCTTGGCGACAGGCATCGCGACACCAGCTGCCAGGCTAGTCAAGGCTTTATCATTGGTAATCAGCACGACGCGCTTATCCGCGCTACCGGCAGCGCGTTGCAATAACTTCAGGCTGACGACACTCTGTAGCATCCCGACTCGACGCGGCGGTACGAGGGCGACAATCGGTGCTTTCGCCGTTTTTACTTTTTCGATGACGGCAGTGATGTCGTCTTCAATATCTACGTAGATGACGTCTTTTTTTGGATCGTTGTTCATATGCGAAGTAGTCGGTTAAATTTTTCTTTGACAGAGTCGCCACCCGAGCTGCCTACCATCGTATCATAGCCAACTCTCAGCAGGCCCATAGCGGTGACGTAGGTGTGATCGAGGGACGAATTGGTACTATCGGTAATCCCCTGAACATCGGTCGGTGAGATGTGCTGGATGCTCGGTCGCTTCGTGAATGGTAGTTCTTTGTACCATTCACTGCTCCGCAGGGCTTCAACTAATTTCGTGAGGCTAGAGCCACCACCACACAATAGGATTCGGCTCGGCAGATGATCAACTGAATCGAATTCCGACAGGGCGAGTTCGACGCCACCGAGCCAAACTTCGAGCGTCTTGTCGAGACTGGCATTGACCTGCGTCGCGACGGTCGGCTTCAGGGTGCCTTCGTCGACATGGATTTTCAGCTTTTCTGCATCCTCGTAGCTCAGCTCCATATCTGTCGCGATCGTGCGCGTAAAGCTACGGCCGCCAATGCCGAACATCTTGGTTCCCTCGACACCACCATCGTTGACGACGGCAATATCAGTCGTGCCACCACCTACGTCAGTCAAAATAGCCGTAAAGGTGCTACCGGCATCAGTGCCAAGCACGCTACGGCTGACGGCGAACGGTTCGGCCGCGACGGCTACGAGATCAAGGTCGAGCTCTTTGGCAGCGCGTTCAAGTGCACCAATGTGCACCATCGGCGCAAAAGCGGTGTAAATCTGAATGGCAACGTCACGACCCTGAAAGCCGATCGGGTTACTCACTTTGTAGCCGTCAATGTGAATGGCGACGATGGCGCTGTTAACCAGCTTGACCTCGACGTCGACGTTACCGGTTTCGGCCGCAATCTGCTTTTGGGCTTTGGCGCCGGCGCGTTCTTGCACCTTTTCGATGATGAATTCCATTTCGTTGACATCAAGCGCCCGGTCCGGCTGAGGCCGCTTGTAACGGATCGTACTGGTTGTCCCTTTGACAAGCTCGCCGGCGATACCGATAACGGCCCGACGACCTTGCACACCAGCTTGGCTTTCGGCCTGCGCTAGAGCGTCTTCACAATTGCGAACCACACCACCAATGTCGCTGATCGCACCACCGTGCATGTCGCTCAGCGCCTGGCGTGATCGTCCGACACCAATAATAGCGAGATCATCGCCTTCGACACGAGCGATGAGTGCTTTGACGAACTCGGTACCGATATCGAGTGCGACCAGTAACTCTTCACTATTGCCGCCACGGGGCAGCTTGCCCTTTAATTTGCCTAGTATCATGCTTACGGCTGATTATAAACCATGCAACAGCCGGTATCTATAGAGAACGACGTTGTTGCCATTGACATTTTCTTTATGAGTGGTCATAATATATGCATACTCATCGTCTTCTGCAAGGAGAATTCCCATGAGCCGTACCTCATCTACCGTCACGCGGCAAGCGCTCATCGTTCTGTTCTTAGCAATCGCTGTCACGACCCTCGTACACGTCATGGCACGTATCGCGCTCAATACGCTAATTTACGAGGCCCGTAGTTTCGCCTATTCGGGTCGGGAACATAACTTGTTGAGCTGGCAACCTATTGATAAAGGGGATGCTCTCGTGGCTCACTTGCTCGGCATAATCGGAGCATGCGTAGCCCTGTCCATCGTGGTTCTGCTCTTCAAAGTTGTCGAAGGGCCGAGCAAGTACATTGATCCCTGCGAGGACAACCGAGCGTGCCCATGCCCCCGTCACCGGCAAGAGGAGCGTGATGCAGCCGCTGCGGCGGCGGCCAGTGCAGCCGTGACATCGACCACCATCAACTCAGTGTGATGGACGTCCCGCCAGGCACCACCCCTGGCGGGCACAGACGGACAGTCTACGTACTGTTCGTCTTTTTATTTCTTTACTTTAGAACTGCTTTAATTCGCCTGATACCAGCGCTCGATGATTCTTCTTTCGTGATCTTGAACCGTTTGCCGTCTTCGAATAGTTGCAGCGTGTGGTCGACGTGCGGGCCGCCGCAGATTTCGAACGAAAATGGTTTGTCGGCGCCGACAGCTTGCATACGATAGCATTTGACAGTTTCGCCATAGCGATCGCCGAAGGCTCCCAGGACACCGAGTTCGTTCCGGGCGTAATCAGTCGGGTGTTCTTCCCAGGTAACTTTGAGATCTT
>DASVSL010000045.1:0-4128 GCA_036388095.1 Saccharimonadales bacterium (SeqCode)
CCTCGGACGTGTGTACGGAAATCAGGATACTTGGCGTAGACAACGATGATCTTGCGACGGACACGGGACGTGATGAAAACGTCTAACATACTCGGTTCACCTCACTTGATTAAGAGTTGTTTCTGTTGCTAATAATTCTACGGCTTGCGTGGCTATGCAACAAGTCTTGACTTTATGCTACGGCTTGCTACTAGGCCTTTCAGCCCATCCTAGGACGATGTTACTCAGCGTCCGCAAGGTTTCGCTGTGACTCGGGACCTCATTGCTTTCGTAGTAATGTCCGGTGTCCAGATAATTGTCCGTCACGGACAAAATATGCAGTTCGTCGCCGACGATATGCGCCCGGTCAACCGCCTCGACACTGGCGACCGGTGTGCAAATAATGAGCTTGTTGATATTGAGCGGTTTGAAAAAATCAGCCGCACTGTCGAGCACCCCGGCAGCCGGTAAGCCGTCCGCCACTAATACGACGTGACGTTCGCGGACAATCTGCTCGCTGACGATGCCACCCGAACCGAGCAGACGGTTGATCCGCCCCATGCCTTCGCGTTTTTTATCTTCAAACTGACCATGGTATTCGCTCAGGTAATCGTCGATTTCGCCGGCGCTCAGCATGCCGTTATAGGTAAACCGTCCGCTTTGGTTGAGCGTGCCGATATCGATATTTTCGCCCGGAACGTCGATCGGTTCTGTTAGCAGCAATGTTAGGTCGGCGTGCAGCGCCGAGGCGATTTGTCGGCCGACCTGCACGCCGCCATCGCTCAGGGCAACAACGACCGTTTTTTCGGATCGGTAGTGCGTCAGGCGTTTGGCGAGCTGCAAACCGGCGTCGAGTCGTGAGTCAAAATACATAGCTTCATTATACTGGGTAGATGCACTATTACCTGGTATCCCCTTTGCGCGTCGTTGGCCGGCAAATGACCGAACTGACCTATCATTCGGACGACGATTTTTTGGCCGGTCACATCGTGTCGGTCAGCGTCGGTACCAAGACCGTACCGGCCGTCGTGCTGCGTCGCACCATCAAGCCCGTTCGCTTTGCGACCAAGCCGATCGACCGACTGATCAACCCGACGCCGCTGCCTGCGCCGCTGCTGAAACTGCACGACTGGCTCACCAACTATTACGCCAGTCACCCGGTCGCGGTCTGGCAAACCATGCTGCCAAGTGGGTTGTTAAAAACACGCCGTCAACGTGAAAATAGTACGTCTCACCTCAAGAAAGAACGAACACATTTTGTGCTCAATGAGGCACAGCAAGGTGCTTTTGACGCCATTTGGGAGCGACCCGGCGAGACCAGTTTGCTGCGTGGCATCACCGGTTCGGGTAAGACGGCGATCTACATCGAACTGGCCCTCAAAACCCTCGCCGAGGGTAAATCGGTCGTCGTGTTGGTACCAGAAATCGCCCTCACCTCGCAGCTGGTGGCAGACTTCACCGGGCATATTCCTGACGTACTAGTGACCCATTCGACCATGACCGAAGCCGCCCGCCACGCGGTATGGCTAGAGGCATTACAATCGTCAGCCCCACGAGTCGTCATCGGACCACGCTCGGCCCTGTTTACCCCACTGCCTTCCATTGGTTTAGTTGTCATCGACGAGTGCCACGAGCCAAGTTACAAACAAGAAAAAGCCCCGCGCTACTCGGCGCTACGGGCCGCCAGCGTGCTCTCGCAGGCGCATAGCGCGCGATTAATTCTTGGAAGCGCCACTCCCAGTGTCAGCGACCAGTATTTAGCCGGTGAACGCGATCCGAGCTCAATCGTTCGGCTGGACCAGCTCGCCCGGCCTGGTGCGGTGCTGCCCAGCGTCACTGTCGTCGACATGACGGCCAAAGGCAACTTCAACCGTAACCAATTCTTGTCGGACAAGCTCCTCAGTGGACTGGCCGAGTCGCTGGCCGCCGGGCACCAAACCCTACTGTTTCATAACCGTCGTGGTAGTGCCCCGATTACCTTGTGCGAAAACTGCGGCTGGTCAGCCGCTTGCCCGCGTTGTTTCAGCCCGTTGACGCTCCACGCCGACCAGTACATCTTGCGCTGCCATCTGTGCAACCACACCGAACCCGTCCCGACCAGTTGCCCGCAGTGCCACGAGGCCAATATCATCCATAAAGGCATCGGCACCAAGCGCGTCGCCGAAGAGATCGCCAAGTTTTTCCCCAAAGCCAACGTCACGCGGTTCGATGGCGACAACTTGCCCGGTGAAACGGTTGAGGCCAGTTACCAAGCCCTCTACGACGGCGACATCGACATTATCGTCGGCACACAGGTGATCGCCAAAGGTCTCGACCTGCCGCGCCTGCGCTTCGTCGGGGTGATTCAGGCCGATTCGGGCCTCGCCCTGCCTGATTACCAGTCGTCCGAGCGCGTCTTTCAGCTGTTGGCGCAGGTATCAGGCCGCGTCGGCCGCAACGAGCATAAAAGCCATGTCGTTATCCAGAGCTATCAACCCGATCATGCCGCCGTCAAATTCGGCCTCGCGCGTGACTACGACAGTTTCTACGAGCATGCCCTGGCCGAACGCCAACGCGCCAACTTTCCCCCATTTTGTTTCCTGCTCAAATTAGTCTGCACGTACAAATCCGAAGCCGCCTGCATCCGTGCCGCCCGTGCCCTGGCTGACACGCTACGGCCGAAGCTGGCGCGTGACATGGAACTCTTCGGCCCCGCCCCGGCCTTTTACGAGCGCGTCCGTGAAAGCTACCGCTGGCAGCTGGTCGTCAAAAGCCCCCGCCGCACCGACCTCGCGGCCTTGATCGACCTTGTCCCTCCACAGCACTGGCAGTCTGAGCTCGACCCGGTCAATCTGTTGTGATTCTCGAGCCTTGTGTTTGTATTATATTTAATAATATAGTATAATAGTACTTGTCTATTTCTCTACGAGAGGAACGTACATGTCCAAATCATCGTCTCAAAAAGACAACAAAATTACATTGTCGCTGGGACCACTGATCCCCTTCCACGGCCTCGGGTTGAGTGGTCGGCGAAAGATTGCTTTCGCAATTGGCTTCCCTCCAGAAGTCGACGCCGGAACTCATGAGAAGATTTGTTCGATCATCCGCCGTCTAAACGGCGTATCGGTCGTAGTCGACAATCAGAATCTAAGAGCTGCGATCGTTGTGTCAAAGCCACAGAGCAACACAGCTAAGGTACGTCGGAATGTCGGCCGCCAATTAGCGCTCCTCGACTACGTCGATCACGTCAAAAACGGCTGATCAAGCCCCTAGGAGAGGAAGTCCATGAAATCAGGAAGCCCGGAACGTCCGAAAGATGCTCCGCCCCCGCTTCGCCTTCGAGTCGGTAAGCCTGAATCGCAAGGCATCATGGGGGCGAGAGGCATCTGCATCCTTGTGTCGAAGCTGGCAGAGAGCGATATCTCGTTGCTACCGCTTGATCGGCCAATGCGCAGGCTGCCAGGCGTCGCTGATGTCCAGACGACCGACGACCGGATACTCATCTGGATACGGCGGCACCACTCCGCCGATGACGTCAGGCGACGCGTGTACACCGAGCTCAACAAGATGCGCTACAGCGTCAGAGACGTCGTGCTTCAGAAATAGCCCACCCCGACTGTCGAGCGCCCGCTCCCGTCAGGGGTGGGCGCTTTACTTTTACAGCATAGATAGTACAATTAGTATAATTCTTCATTGTCTCGCACGAGAGGAACGCACATGTCAGGTCGCGATAACACCTCGGTTTCGACAGGGGTTGCCATGGTCGCCACCCCGATGCAACGCGGCAGGAACGGGATGTACTACTTCCTGCTCTCACGTAAACTGCCGGTCAAGGGCAACAGCTGGGCTCGGATCACGGCCATCCTTGGCCGATCAAACGCACAAGGCACCAGGAACGGTGACACGATCGAAGTCAGTCTCCAGACGAACGACCGACGTGTTGCCTACGACCGATTCAATGAGATTTTTGAGGGGCTGAACGCCACCCGCTATTTCGACGTTCGGCTTGGCGGGACGAACTAACCACTCGCTCGAATCAACGACGTACCTCTTCCGCCCAGCAGCACTGCTCTGGTGCAAAAGGAGAAAGGCATGCCACAACGCACCTTCGAACTACGCATTGCACCGGCCATGACACTGAGTGAATCGTCCAGCGGCACGCTGCGACAG
>DASVSL010000046.1:0-10317 GCA_036388095.1 Saccharimonadales bacterium (SeqCode)
CGTGAACTGGGCCAAACACTGCAATTAAAACTACCGGGGCGACCACTGCTGGCCGTCGCGCAACCCGATCTACTAACGGCCGTGTTGACCGGGCTCTGTGACAACGCGCTAGTGCACAACCCGGCAGGAGGCAGGGTGACACTGGCTGCCTATGGCCGCCGTAACCATGTCATCTTCGCCGTCCGGGACCGTGGACCGGCCATCGAGCACAAGCTACTCAACGCCCTATCAGAACGTCTTGGTTCGGCCCCACAGCCGATCGGTAGTCGACCTGGCAGTAGTGGGCTTGGCCTTTGGATCGCCGGGCAATTCGCGCGCGCCATGGATTCACAATTGCAAGTTACGCGCCACCGAGCTGGCGGTCTGACGTTTAGTTTGGCTGTGCCCCTATCAACCCAATTGAAATTAATATGAAACGCCCGATTCTATTGATCGAAGATGACCAGTGGCTAGCCGATAGCTACCTGACGGTGCTGCGCAGCCGTGGCCACGACGTCACCCAGCTCAGCTCGGCCTTTGAGGCCATGCCCTGGATCGACAAATATCGTCCGGCACTGATCATCGCCGATTTGCTGCTCGGCGATCACACGACCTTGACGCTGTTGCATGAACTGCAATCACACACCGATTTGGCGGGAATCCCGGTCGTCGTCGTATCGCAAATCGATCAGCGTGAACTCGACCCGACTGACCTGGCACACTATGGTGTCGTCGAGTCGCTCGATAAAGCCACCCTGACGCCAGATCGACTATTGATGACTATTGAGGGGTACTTACCGAAACAGAGCGGGGTCGACGGGTGAGCCCGATCCGTACGCGGGCAATTGTCCTGCGGCGGACGAATTACGGTGAAGCCGATCGGGTACTGCAACTATTGACCCCCGATCATGGCCGCCTGAGTGTCATCGCCAAGGCCGTTCGCCGCGAAAAAAGCAAACTGGCTGGCGGCATTGAATTGTTCGCGGTCTGCGATATAACTGTCGTTCGTGGTAAGGGCGAGATGGGCACGCTGACTGGTGCCCGGATGGAAAAATTCTATGCCCACATCATCGAGCAGTATGACCGGTTGCAGTTTGGCTATACGGCGATTAAGCAGGTCGCCGCAGCAAGCGAAACGGTCAGTGAACCAGCCTTTTTCGAGCTGCTTAGAACGACCTTCGAGTCGCTTGACGATGAATCGATCGACGACCGGGTCGTCAGTACGTGGTTCTGGCTGCAGCTGGCCATTCTACTAGGGGTCGGGCTGAACCTGGCGACCGACGACGCCGGTATGAAGCTAGTCGAGGATAGCCGCTATGATTTTTCAGAAGACGATATGTCGCTGACGTACCGCGCCCAGGGACGCTTTACTACCGAGCACATTAAGTTGCTCCGCCTGCTAAGCGCCCAACCACCGGCCGTAGCGTCTAAGGTGCAGGGCATTGACGAGCTCATTGGTGACTGCATGTGGCTCGCCGAACGCGCCGCTCCGCATTGAATTGGCATAAAAATAACCCTGTTCGCTAGTTAACTAACTTTCGAAAGTTATCTCGCAAACAGGGGGGGTGGGTCAGGCGACCGCTGGCGGCTTGATTTTGTTCAGACCGTTGCCGACCCGATCAGCTCGCTTTCGCGCCTTCTTGGCGCGCTCGAACTCGGGGTAGCGCAGCTGCGTACGGATGTCGATCAACCTGTTGCTGAGGTCTGTCACGACGCGTACCGCTCGCCGAGCGATTTCGATTTGACTCAACCGGTACTTGCCGGGTGTCTTGGCGTCACCGATCAGTTGACGTGCGCAGAATTCCAACGCAACCTCGGCGTCGGAGAGGCTCTGAAGGGACTGCTTGATCGCATCGTTTGTGCTCGTGTCTCGTGAGACGTGACGGCCGGAGCTGATGCGGTTCGTCATATTTCGTCGACTGTCGTTTGAGCAGCGGTCGAGGACGTTTTCGACGTCTCGCCATGACTTCACTGAAAGTGCCACTATCGTCTCGCTTTCGTTCGAGATGGATGTAATAACGTATTAAAACAAGTACGAGTCGTTTTTGTCAATGGTCTCAGTAGGAATAAACTTTAGCGTTTCAGCGCATTGGACGTATTGTTAGTGGTTGGCCGAACGCGCCGCACCTTACTAAGCCAATAAAATAACCCCGGCCTCCACTCAGGGAGGACGGGGTTCGGTGCGCTCACAGTTTGGACATGGCCCTGTCACGGTGTGCAAGGATGTCCCTACGCAAGATCTCCGCTCGCTGTCGTTTCTCGAACACCTCATCGCCGGGCTTTTCATTACCAGGGCGGTTAAAGAGGGCGAGTAGACTTTCAACGAGCTCGCAAGCGGTATCGAATTCTTGTTTGGCCCAGCCAGGCCTTTCCAGACGAATCCTTTGGCCGCCCTTTTCCATTGTCAGAACTTCGCCGCGGGCAAACAGGCGGCCCAGCAGGTAATGCACCCTGATGCGGTCGAATGTCGCAGTCTTTTCGACCTTTTGGTCCAAAGATCGTAGTGTTCTGCGTAAGCTCCCGTAGGTGGCGGAGTTGACTTGGCCGACAGATCGTTCGAGCGTGATTGGGATTTGCGAAGGTAATGCCCGCCGTGTGCGCGGTGATGTGCGACGTTGCATAAGGTTGGCTCCTGACTTGTGGTTCGTAGCGCACATGCGCGACGATCGGTCCACTGCGACGTTATGTCTACCGTGACATATCTATATAAAAAAAGCAAAAATGAAATAAAAGAACCGGTCTGACCGTCCCGCGGGTGCGGAATGGTCAGACCGGTGAGGCCTCAGAGGAGCGCGGACGGGCGGATGATTGCGTCCTGGATCGGCCGCCGTGCGAACAGCATCAGCTCGACGACACCGTCGAAAGGCGTTTCGAGGCCCTCGTGCAGGATGTGGGCGTTGAGCGTGCCCAGTGCAGACATAGCCTGGCTGAAGACGTCAGCGCCGACGTAATCGATCGCGTCCGGAAACGGCCGCAGCGTGCGGAAGGCGAAGGCGGCGATGAGCGCGGCCTCGTTGTACGTCTCGATGATGTGGTCGAGTGTTAGCGCTTTCAGCCGATCCGGCCGATCACCACGTGCGATCACGTCGCTAACGAGCTTGACGCCACGCATGCGGTCTCGAGCGTCGTCCCAAGTGAGGATGGAAGGTACCATCACGGTTCCTTTCGGTAGATGAGTAGAACGTGTCATATTATTATAGCAAATATATATACTTTTGTCAATAATCCAGCGATGTGACATCTGATATACTTACGACACTATGGCAGATGTAAAACTCGATGATATCGTCAGCCTCGCCAAACGGCGCGGCTTTATTTTTCCTGGTTCGGACGTCTACGGTGGCCTAAGTGGTACCTGGGATTACGGTCCGTTAGGGGTAGCGCTAAAACGTAACATGATGAACCTGTGGTGGCAGATGTTTGTGCTGGAACGTGACGATGTGTACGGTGTCGACGCGGCAATCTTGATGAACCAGAAAGTGTGGCAGGCGAGTGGTCATGTCGATACTTTCACCGATCCGCTCGTCGAATGCGGCAACTGCAAGGGCCGTTTTCGTGCAGACAAGCTGGCCGATACTGCAGAAGGCTGCGTCATGGTTGAGGACGAGTCGGAAGGCTATAACCAGCTGCAGGGCACGCTTGGACTGGTTAAGTGTCCGACCTGCGGCAAGATTGAATGGGGCGAAGTGCGCGATTTCAACATGATGTTCAAGACGCACGTTGGTCCAATCCACGATGAAAACTCGGTCAGTTACTTGCGACCTGAAACCGCCCAAGGTATCTTTACGAACTACAAGAACGTCGTCGATGTCTTTTATCCAGACCTACCGTTTGGTATCGCGCAGCAGGGCAAAGCCTTCCGTAACGAGATCAGCCCGCGCGATTTTATTTTCCGTGACCGCGAACTTGAACAAATGGAAGTTGAGTACTTTGTGCACCCCGATAAGTGGGAAGAAGCCTTCGAGCATTGGGTAGGGCAGTGTAAGAAATGGTTCGACGCGCTCGGTCTGCCAGCTGACATGATTCACGAACTAGAAGTGCCAGAAGATGACCGCGCCCACTACAGCAAACGTACCATCGACTTCGAATTTGATTTTCCAATCGGCCGTGAAGAACTGATGGGACTGGCGTACCGCACTGATTTCGACTTGAAGAACATTCACGATAACAGCGGCAAGACTATGGAATACACAATCAAAGGCACGACCGAGCGATTCATTCCGCACGTCATCGAACCAAGCTTCGGTGTCGAGCGCGCCCTGATGGCTGTACTGACGAGTGCTTACCGCGAAGACGAACTGAACGGCGAGAAGCGTGTATATCTAGCATTCCCCGACCACTTAGCGCCCGTCTTATACGCCGTCTCACCACTCCTCAAGAACAAGCCAGAACTTGTCGCTAAAGCACGCGAGGTCTATAAAGCCCTGCAAGCCAAACATCCCGGCCGCGTCATGTGGGACGACAACGGAAACATCGGTAAACGCTACCGCCGTCAGGATGAAATCGGGACTCCGCACTGTGTGGTGATTGACTTTGATACGCTCGAAGACGATACGGTGACGGTGCGTGAGCGAGACACGGCAGAACAACAACGGGTCAGTATAAAGGAAGTTTAATGGCTACTCAGCATCAGACTGATCTGCTAGAAAAACGATTGCGAGAATATCGTAAACGCTATCTAACCAAGCAGCAAAATATGGAGTTGGATGAGTCGGCTACTCGTTTGATGGTGAACTTCTTTTTAACGGGTGTGATGGGTTATGTCGAGCTCGATGATATAAAAACTGAATACAGTATTCGCGGTGAGTATGCCGATTACGTTATACAGCTAGCGCGCAAGAAACACTTCGTGATTGAAGTAAAATCTATTCAGATAGATCTAAACGCACGACATTTACGTCAAAGCACGAGCTATGCGGCTAATGAAGGGATCGACTGGATACTTCTGTTCAACGGAAAGCAAATCCAGCTGTATCGTGTTATCTTCGCTAAACCAATTAGCGTTCATAAAGTATTTGAGTTTGACCTGAGTGAATTACCGACGATCAAGCAAGCTGCGGAACACTTGATATACCTGACTAAGCCGGCCGTCGCGAAAGGCGAGATGGAAACATACTGGAAGCGCTTTGATGCGTTAACACCAGCTAGTTTGATCAAGACTGTTTACTCTGCTGATGTGATTAAAGCTATCCGATTAAAAGTGAAGAAAAATTCCGGGATAAATTTCGAACAAAATGATGTTCTTGAAGCTGTGCATGCGCTCATTACGAATGCTCACGAAGCATCCAAACCGAAAAATTTGAAATAATTAAGCCCGCGCAGTGAAGCGCGGGCAACCGTTCTCGGTCAGCGAGCATCATGCACGGAGCATCTGCCTCGTCCGTCACAGTTGCACAGTGGGTTGCCGTTGGTGGATACCGGCATGGCACCAGGCCGGACGGACCGGGTCGGGCGAAGCGGCTGGCTCGGTCCGATGATCTTAAGCTGTTCCCAGCTGACCCAGACGCCACTCCATTTCGTGCCGTACTTCCGCAGGCATGCTGCACGAAAGCGGGTGCAGATGGCGGTGCGGGCGGCTGACTGGGCAGCGGTTCGCGACCGCTTCAAATCCTTCATCTCCTTGTCCGAGATGGGCAAATTGCGGATCTCCCACGTGTTGACGTGGCGGACGTGGTAACTTGTCATACTGACTTCAGATCCTTGAACGAAAGACCAGAGTCGAACGCGACCCGGAACTTGCACCTGGGGCAGTAACCGCTCCAGCCGAGCGTGCCTGTCTTACTTCCGCCTGAATCGCGAACGTAGCAGAGGCGAGTGATCTCGTGGCCTTCGCTGACCATGCAGGTGCCGCAGTTGGCACACCGTGTCTTGATACCCTTGGGAACACAGATGTTCCGTGGCATCTCGATGACGTGGGCGACATTGATGCTGTCGTCCCGTGGGATTGCTTTAACCATGTACATCACCATTACTAGTAGTCGGGTGAAACATGTATATCGTAAAATAATTAATCAACCAACGCAAACTCAGATTATGGTTGGACTGGTATTGCCGGTGTATCGAGGGTAGGCTAAATGAATGCAAGCAGAAATCGAAGCTAAATTCCTGGACATTGACATTGAGAAGATGCGAGGGCAGTTGTTGACGGCTGGTGCCGTGTGTCGGCAGCCGATGAGACTGATGCGACGGGCCATCATAGAGACGCCTGAGATGAAGCGAAAAGACGCCTATGTTCGCGTGCGCGACGAGGGCGATAAGGTTACGTTGACCTATAAACAGTTTGACGAGCTGAGTATCGACGGCGCAAAAGAAGTTGGAACGGTGGTTGGCGATTTTGATGCGACCGTTGCATTGCTCGCTCAAGCAGGACTGAAGTACCATTCGCTGCAAGAATCGAAACGCGAGACGTGGCAGCTTGGCGACGTCGAAGTGGTGATCGACGAGTGGCCGTGGCTTGACATCTACATCGAGATCGAAGGCAAAAGCGAGCAAGCTTTGCAAGGAACGGTGAAAAAGTTAGGTCTGGATTGGAAGGATGCCGTCTTTGGGGATGTCATGGTCGCCTACCGGGCGCAGTATCCACATCTGCGTGAGACAGATACGGTTGGCCGTATTACTGAAGTACGTTTTGCTGATCCGTTACCAACGTTATTAAAAACGAATATGGAAGTAGGTGGAGAGCAATGAAAGAGATAATCGGCGACTATGAGTCATTTGTCGCCAATGTAAACCGTGGGCTCGACGAGTGCGGGATTTTGCGCGATGAAGTAGTGATGATGGATCATATCTGTTACCGTGTAGAAACGAAAGAGCGGTATGAAGAAATGAAACAAGTGCTGGCATTACACGCGGAGATGATCGGCGAGGTCGATGTCAACGGAAGGCTCATGGCAACATTTGAATGCGAGCAACCACTCGAGGCAAGCGGTTGGTTAATTCCGTATATCGAATTACCTCAACCAAAGGCTTCCGCGCCGTATCCAGAAGGTTTGGAGCATGTCGAGCTTGTAACGCTTAGTAGCCTACGCGGCTTTGAGAGACGACACAGTGAACTGCCATTTGGCCAAGACGGCATGAACAAGAAGATAAACCCAGAATTAGGCTTAAAGCACGCAGGAATTTCTGTGAAGTTTCACGAACAGCCACTCGGAGCAGTCGTACGGCTCGAGAGCAGGCTTGGAATTCATGATTAAGGACCATCTAGATATCACTACACGCGTCGAGCTATTGAATGAGCGTACGGGTTTGTCGTTCATCGTGAAAAAAATGTTCGGCGGCGTCGGGTATCTGCTAGGTGGCAATATGGCCTATGCCGCCAGTATGAAGGATGGCGACGTGTTGGTGCGGGTGCATGACGCGCAGCGAACGGAATTATTGAAATTAGAGTGGGTATCGCCGACAGTAATGGGGCAGCGTAACATGAAAAACTGGGTCCTTGTGAACCCAGTTTTATGTGATGACGACGAGCTGGAGCGACTACTTGCTATCGGGCGCGAGTATGCGCTGAGCTTACCGCCGAAATAATCTATTATTTAGACGTTGCTTTGTCGGCGGCGAAACGCCGGTAGATCATGTAGGCAGCGAGGCCGACCGTGGCGATGAGTGCGATGACGTCGACAGACTGACTAACTGATACGAGGGCAGCGGTCGTGGTTGATTCAGCGTGTGTGTGGCCGGCATGAGCGAAGTAGTACATGTGTTCTCCTTGTTATGATCAAAATACGTGGCCGAAGTATACAGGTAAATTCAGCCGTTTCACAGCGAGGAATCTTACAACAGTTTAAAGAGTCGAGCGGTGAGGGGTAACGCGCTTACGAGCGTTTCTTGATCATGAGTTCCAGGTTCGAAACGTACTGGAAAGGGTCGACGTTTTTGTGAGCCCGCAGGTAGCGCAGCTGCTGCTCGACGAAAGTGATACGACCGGAGGGGTAATTGACGGCATCGGGAGAGTAGGCGTCGTTGGTGATCATGTCGGGGTTTTCAACCAGGGCGTTCAGCTTGTCGAAGATGACCGCAGGGATGGCGTAGGCAGTTTTCATCAGTCGGCCTTGACCTGTTTTTTCTTTTTGACTTCTTTGCGTTTATCCTGACCTTTTGACATGTGAGCCTTTCGAGTGCAATTGCACACTGTTACGTACCTTATTGTGTCACGTTTTGGCTTATTTACCTAATATCACCTCTGTTGACAGTAGGAATAACCATAACAGTAAACGTACTCGTAAGTGCTTATTGACAAATATGCAACTAATTGCTATAATGGAAATATACCTATTGAAGGAATGTGCACGGGTCGTCACCAGTAACCTCGTGTGGTAATAAAAGGAGCAACTAGGAACATGAAGCGATTCACCACTTTAGCACTGTCAGCTGCCGTACTTGCTGCAGGGCTTGTTAGCCTGATGGCACCCAGCGCTGCTCACGCCGCTGCTGCGACGTGTGATGCACGGGGCATTGGAAGCAAGATCTTTACAAAAAGTACTGATAACAGTGCTTACAAGATCACTGGCAACAAAGCCACAGTTACCTTTGACGTCAAAGGCTGTGACGCAAACGGCATCAACATCAGTATTATCGCCTGGAAGGCCCCAAATGGCACCGATGGTAAACCATACGACAAGCAAAAAATGTTTGCCCACGACACCAAGCACTTCAGCAACGGTCGCCACACGATGACGATTACATTGCCTGACTGTTACTTCCAGGTCGACACCGTCACCGGTACAAAGCTGACCGGTTCAAGCGGTGGTGCGTACAACTACGACGAACGCCAGGTTGCGTACATGCACGGCGGCACGAAATCGTGTGAAGAGAAGCCGGTTACGCCTACGACTCCTACTGCGCCAACGACACCTACTACTCCTACGACTCCTGAGACGCCAGTAACTCCTAAGACGCCAGTAACTCCAGAGACGCCTGAAGCTCCTGAAACGCCTGCGACACCTGTCGTTCAAGAAGAAGAGGTTCCTACTGAAGTCGCCAAGACTGGTCCTGAAGCCGTCGTCGCCGGATTCGCCGGCCTCGGCACAATGATTGCCAGTGCTGGCTACTGGGTTCAGTCCCGTAAGAACCTGATACGGCTCTAGTCGCATCTGAGTTACTAAAAACACCGGTTCCAAGCGAGCCGGTGTTTTTGCTGTCGATGGGAACAGATACGAGCTGGAGCGGTATACTAAAGGCATGAAACCACGTCTCATCGTCCAACAAAAGATCACCGCCTTCGCTAACCAATATCGTGTCTTCGGCGTCGAGGAGGCTGGGGCGCGGACAGGGCTTGTGGCGTTCGCCCAGCAAAAGCGCCTCGCCTTCAAGGAACGAGTTGATTTTTATAATAGTGAGCAAAAGACGGCAGTGCTGTTTACCTTCCGAGCCGAAAAGGTCATCGATGTACATGGACGGTATATGGTCGAAGACACCGACGGTACTTTACTCGGGAGCTTCAAAAAAGAGTTCAAACAGTCGCTGATCAATAGTACCTGGACCGTTTACGACGCCGCGAACGGACCTAAGTATGTCGTCAACGAAAGTAGTATGGCGTTGGCGCTGTTCCGTCGCTTCGGTGGCTTCATACCGTTTATTGGCGGGTTTGCTGATCTGATTGCGGTGCTGCTAAAGTTTCATTTCGTCTTTACCGATGTCGCGACCGGCCAGGCCGTCGGCCAGTATCGCAAGACGACATTACTACGCGACCACTACGAACTGAGTATGACTGACGAAGGTATGCAGGGTGCCGACTGGCGCGTGTTGTCGGCGATGTGTGTCGGGCTCGACGCATTGCAGTCGCGCTAAGTCACTTTTACAGCGATTTGAACGCCGAGTGCGTGTACACTAAATGCTTATGGACGAAGACGAACAACAACGCAGCCTTGCGCCCGAGTTGGCGCCAGCCGAACCCGAATACGAACCGACTGACATTTTTAACTGGGCCAATAACCTGGTGCAGTATAAGGGCGACCTGCACGTCGACATGTTCTTTTTTAACAAGGGCGGCATTACCTACCGGACCAGCCGCAGTAGCGACCTGGACAACCAGATGGAGCCGCTGTTCGTTGACGAATTACTCGAAGAAATCTTAGCGGGTGCCGAAACCGGCATGGAAGTCCGTGAATTCGAAGCTGCCGAATCCGAAGGTGGTGTGCTGCAACGGACCAGATTGAAAAATGTCGATGCGGCCGTTAACGTCCTGCGTTGGGTCAGGACTCAGGAGCATGAAATGGAACTGTTCTCGGACGAGATTCACGATATCAAGCGTATGAAAGGCGTCATCGCCCGTGTCACACACAAGGGTATGAAACCGTTTTACGTCATCAAGCAATTACCGCTGAGTCAGATGATGAGTGG
>DASVSL010000047.1:0-9257 GCA_036388095.1 Saccharimonadales bacterium (SeqCode)
ATACACAAGTTGAATACGGTACGACAACCACCTACGGCTCATCGACAACCCTCAACAGCACCATGTCGACGAATCACTCCGCCGCTATCACAGGCTTGACCGCAAACACGACGTATAACTACCGCGTGAAGTCGAAAGACGCTGCGGGAAACCTCGCAACCTCAGCCAACCAGACTTTCCGCACACTGGCAGCCACCACCGATACGACTGCCCCGACCGTCAACATGACAGCCCCTGCCGCAGGAACTGTTAGCGGTACCGTCACCCTCTCTGCGTCCGCAAGTGACACTGGTGGCGTCGCCGGAGTCCAGTTCAAGGTCAATGGCCAGAACCAAGGCACCGAGGACACGACGAGTCCATACTCGACAACCTGGAACACGACAGGGCTCGCCGCTGGCACCTACAGCCTGACAGCTACTGCCCGTGACACCGCCGGTAACAGCCGCACCAGCACCGCTGTCTCGGTCACCATCCAGGGCTCGACCACCTTCCGCAACGAAGACATCAACCAGGATGGCTCAGTCAACATCCAGGACTTCAGCCTCCTCGCCGCTAAGTTCGGCCAATCGGGTGCAAACCTCGGACGTGCCGACATCAACGGAGATGGCGTCGTCAACATCCAGGACTTCAGCCTCCTCGCATCGAAGTTCGGACAGTAAAAGTACTAACGTAATCAAAAGCCCCACGGCTCACCCGAGCCGTGGGGCTTTTGTCATACAGTGACGTACCCCCAGCCACTGTTCCGTGGTTAAGCACCTATAGGATTACCCTCAGCTGTAGGTGACATAGATAACAGCACCGGTGTACGTCAATAAGTGCCTCAATCAAACGGTTTATCTACAAAAACATACCGTTAGCGAGTCGTCTGCGAACGAAGCATTCCATCGCCTACTATCCAGATAACAAAGAATACGATACTGACCATATTGCTTACACTTCGCTGTACGACTGACGATAAAATTCGGCATGCTTAGACGCAAATGAAGTTTTATATCCTGCGGACTTAGCGGGATAGCACCATCGCCAAAAAGCATATACCCAATAGCCACCCGACAATAACGTCTGATGGATAATGAGCACCCAAATGCACCCGCGATACCCCGATCAGTCCTACCAGTGCGACAAAGGCCATGCTGAGCGCAGTCAGGCCACTCTGAAACGCCACCGAGGCAAAGTAGCCGCCCACGAGAGCCGCTGTATAGGCATGGCTACTGGGAAAACTATATGATTTTACGTTCATAGCATCTGCATAAATCGTCATCGGGCGATGGCGCCGGATAAACAGCTTTGTTATCGTCGCGACCGGAACAAGCAACAAAACGATGATACCTTCTGTTAAGACGCGGGGTTCATCAGCCCATCTGACGATAAATATGAGAAGTAGAAACGCCCAGACCGTCGGTATGGTCATATACCCAAGGACATCAAACGCAGAGTGGAGCCGTTTCGGCAGCTTACCGATCAGTTTCGTGATAGCGACATCAAACGTTCTGATTTGATTCATAGGCTGTAGCATACCTTAATCGCTTTTGGCGCCACGCGAGCACGTATCTGGGGATCGGTATTCATCTCGCCGTCGACTTCCACTAGTTGTGTCGGCTCGGTACGCAGGACAATATCGCGTGCGATCAAATATGACGAGTGCGCGACGTTCTTGCGCTTGCCGATATAAAAATCGAGCATCCCCAAGATAAAACTTAGCTTAGAACGCCCGCCAAGGGCGAAGACGATCAGTTCTCGGTTATCAACCTTGGCGTCGACTGCAATCTGTTTACCAGCATGAAACCGCCCGTTCGCGATGATGAGCTGGTGGGTTTCAAAATTGATCTTTAGTTCATGATCCTTGTCCTCGATTGTGACCATGAACGGCTTATGTCTGAATAACTGCGCACTACCGACGACGGCATACGCATATCGCCCCCAACGTCGCTTCGCCGTATTAGTCGTATTACGCGCCACCAGCGCCGACAAACCCAGTCCAGTCACGTTCGTAAAGTAGTTGCTATTTATCATACCGAGATCAACCGGCCGCGGCTTATTTTCTCTGATGACTCGTACCGCCCCGTCAATATCCAAGGGAATGTTCAGGCTTCGGGCAAAGTTGTTCGTCGTCCCCAGCGGCAGGACACCTAGCGCGATATTCGTCCCGACAATATGATCGACAATCGCACTAATCGTGCCGTCACCGCCACCGGCAATGAGCAGACGTGGTTTGCGGCGTTTTATCGGCGCCAATAGTTTCACGAGTGAATCAGTGCGCTTGATCTCGGTAATACGCGTAATACGGAAGCCATTTCCGTTCAGGCAGTCGATGACCTTTTTCTTAGCGCTTTTACTCCGCCTGGAACCAGAGTTGATGATCAACTCAGCGTTGATTTCTTTCATACCAAAATTATATCATAACATTTCGTATAATTTGCAACCATTTGCAGCGAAGTGTGCTAGAACCTCATCGTAACTTGGTGATCGAATATCCCACTTACAAAAATAGCTCTCCGTCATGAATGATGAGAAAGCTATTTTCTTGGCTGGGCTTAGTGGATGTATCTCAGGAGTACTTTACATCTGCTAAATTATCAATCACTGGATTGATAATTTAGTTGGTGCCCCGACCGTGCCAGATGTGCATCTGACACGGTCGGGTGGTTCGGGTGGTGACTAAACCATCTTGAGCTCTCCGTTGGAAGTGACTTTGCACATCCTCCAATAGGGCACATGAATAAGCAAGGCCGAAAGGGCCCGCATTGCGTCATCGACAACGGGATCTCTGCCGGATTTCGGAGTGTTCGCGATCATAGCCTCGACGTCGCGATAATTCACACCCTTCTCCTGGAGAACACGGTCCATCGCCTTGTAGCCAACGAGCCCGTGCTGGTCGCCATACTTACCATCGAAGAGCTGCTTCAGCTCCTCGATGGAGTAGCGAACGACTTTCGGCTTGTGACCCTCGCGCAGTACCTCGAGCCGAGGCCCCTGGTACATGTTCCGGGTGACTTCGCCAATTACAAGAACGATCTTGGTCATGGTGAGCTTGCCGCCTTCCTTGCTCGTAGTCAATACTTTTGACTAGGCAAACAACTCACTACGAAAATGAACTGATTGCCTAGCAAAAGCGCTAACGATATAAAGGTACTCTGTAATCTATGTAAGCAGAGTACGTACATATTAGCACAATTTGGTATGTTTGTCAATCATTTAACAAAAAACTCTCTCGTTCTTGAAAGTGCTTATGCTTGGCTGGGGATGAGGGATTCGAGTACTTGCTTCCTGGCTGGGGATGAGGGATTCGAACCCCCGATCCTGGGACCAGAACCCAGTGCCTTACCGCTTGGCCAATCCCCATTACGGCCAGGAAGCAAAAACTCGAAAGATTTGTTAAGTGGGATTCGACTCACCTTCGGCGAGCCCGGAACTTCGCGGCTGAAAACCAGTTTTCACCGGAAGTTTCCCTTGCAGCTTGCCACTGGCAACCTTCACCCCGATCCTGGGACATCTGGGGTCCCGCAAATTTCATTTTGTGGGGTAGAGAACCCAGTGCCTTACCGCTTGGCCAATCCCCATCGTGGCTAGTTAACAGATGCGAGTGTAGCAGATTCGCGCGCTGTTCTCAAACCGACGACTTACTGGTGTTGCACCCCAATAAAAAGTAAGACGACCGCAACGACGAAACCGAGCAATCGCCGGAAGTGACTCTCTCCTGAGGTTGCCTCTAGCCACGCCCATGCAAAACCGATTCCGAACGCTGCGACCCGGCAGATATCGCCGAGCACGCCAGGTAGAAACGAGCATACCCAAAGGAGTGTTGCTGCGATGACGGGAATATTCGGTGGCTGAAAGACCACAAGCTCGCCTTTATCATTGCGAAAGAAGTTATGCATTACGTTCGGCTCCGGTTTGGCTTCCATGACAGTTGCCGGTAGCCAAGCGCGTAAATGACGTAGCTACTTGCTAACAGCCACACAGCGTTCCCTAGCAGAGAAAGCGGGTTGCTGGTCACGCTTGCGAACTGACCGAACTGGGCCGTATCGACACCGCGACCATACAGCCAGATGTGAATCAGCACCCACCAGAGGGGCGCTACCGCCACCAGTGCGCCACTGACCAGATGAGCCAGCGGACTCAGTCGCATCCGTAGCGCGAACGGAATTGCGAATATTTCACTTAAAATAATTACCAAACCGATCGCGGTCGCCCAGCCATGCCCACCGGGCAGCGCCTGATCGAGCAGCGGCAAGAAGGTATCGATACGGTATAGATGCAGCAAAGCGGCAACGATAAACACCCCAGCGACAGCGCGACCAAGCCACGGCGCGTACGGCGTGAGTGGCTTTGGCGGATGGACGGCGGTTGGTAGCACGATCATTACGGTTCCAAGTATAGCGCTTTCTGGCACCGATCCGTACTGCCGACTATCGCTACTATGAAGAGAATCGTCTCCTATAAGGTACCACCTACCTGCCTGCTGAGATTCAAGCCGCTTCACCACTTCGACCCCAGCCAGCATCGCTACCACAACTGCTCCGGTTCGTAAGCGTCTGCGCCAGGCTACCACGATATCACCGGCTTGAAGTGTCGGCCGCATGCTGCTGCCGCTCACTCGGCGGATGATCACTTCTGCTTAGTGTCAGCGTACAGGTGGGCAACGTCATGCACCATCGCCACCAATTTGTCGGCTTCTTCCATACTGACAGTCTGTTTGACTTGACTGGCTTGTTTGGCGACCTTCCAGAGTCGGTCGTGTAGGTCCGGGTAGGTTTCGAGATGCTCTGGTTTAAAATAATCGCTCCACAGGATATAAATCTCGCGTTTTACCTTCTGTGCATGCTTTTCTTTGTTCACGACGCTCCGCACAAAGGTATTGTGCTTTTCAACGCTGTCGAGCTCACCAAGACTTTCAATCTTTTGGATCATCCGTCGGCAGGTCTCCGCAGAATGACTCATGGTGTCAATTTCGTAGATGCCGCAGGGAATGTCGCAGTGTGCGGCAACAGATTTAATAAACGCCATAGAGTATCCCTCCTTTGATTGCTACCTATCAGTATATAACTGTTTCAGGCCGTATCCGGCGCGATGGTTGTGGCTAGGCGTCGGCTTTTTTTGACTGAGCATCGCGCCAGGCGGCAATGTCGCCGTGATGACCGTTTAATAAGACATCTGGCACTTTCAAGCCATTGAAATCAGCCGGGCGCGTGTACTGGGGGTACTCTAACGTTTCACCGTCCGAAAAGCTTTCTAGCTCGGCACTATTCTCACCCCCGAGGACCCCGGGCAGCAGCCGCACGATACTATCGACTATCGTCATGGCTGGTAGCTCACCCCCAGTCAGGACATAGTCGCCAACACTGATTTCTTCATCGACAAGCGCGAGAATCCGCTCGTCGTATCCTTCGTAGCGTCCACAAATAAAGATGTAGCCGTGGTCAGTCTGGCTGTAGTCACGGGCCAAAGCTTGTTTCCAGCGTGTCCCGCGTGGCGTCATCAGCAGGACCCTGGCGTCGGGGTCATTTGTTTTCGCCTGCAGCACTGCGTTCCAGAGCGGTTCGATCATTAGTAGCATGCCATCGCCGCCGCCATATGGCGTATCGTCGACCGTCCGGCGCGGGCCAAGCCCGAAGTCACGCAGATCAATCGTGGTCAGTTGCACGATCCCGTCTTTTTGCGCCTTCCACATCATTGAATTGCCGAAGACACCGGTAAACATGTTCGGAAAGAGGGTGATAACCTGAAACTTCTTTACCTGCCTAAACTTCTCTGGCTCGGTCGCTACATCATTATTCATGTTAGACAATACATCTCGCTACTTATACTTGAAACTATGCCACAAGTTTGGCGGGTGAATCTGTTACAGCCTAGCAGCTATTGACTTTTTTGTCTATGTTTGCTATAATAGTAGTTTAGACCTCTCTAGTACGTTAGGATACGAACAATGGTCGACAACGTCGCCGAAGAAGTTACTCGCAACCATTCAACCGAGCTGGTTGCATCCATGACAGTCCAAGCAAAACTCGCTGGCCATTCGATGCTGCCTACAGCGTGTAAGGACGCTGAGAAATCTGCTCGCAAACATCTCCTCGCGCTGTCGAAAGACTCCGTGAAGAAACATGGTGTATTGCGGGCGCTACGCATGAAGTACCACGTGACTGCCATCCGTGTCGCATACGTGACTTTCATGTGCCATATCCCGTTCAGCGGCTTATAGCCCACCAAAGGAAGTTCGCCGTCGAGATACAATCTCCGGCTTGCAGCTCCTCGGTGGGCTTCCTTTATTTTCAGGACCAAAAAACCCGGCGTTTGGCCGGGCTTTTTAGCACATACAAGGCTCTCAAACCTTTACTCGCTAAGCTTCTCAAGGCTTAATGAGTGAGTTTGCTCGCGGGAGCTTTTTGTAGTTTTTGTTTCTCGCAGTTCAAGAGGTTTGTTGAACTTAAGCACTACTATATATCAAGGTCGTCGTATTCGGCAAGCTCTTTTCGCGTATTTCGCATACGATCAGATTCGCCGTCCTCAGGCCGAGCTGGCGCAGGCGTGACATCGTCATCATCGTCGCTTGCTGCTATCTCGTCGGACGGAGTCGAGGCGACGTCATCAACGTCGGTCGGTGGCGTTTCGCGAGGTGTGCCGCGTTCGCCTTCTGGACGGTCAACGTCAACGATTTTCAGGTTGTAGCGAGCGTCGTTCTTGGTACCGAGCGCACGCAGCAGCGAACGCAGGCTTTGTGCCGTCGAGCCACGCTTCCCAATCACGCGTCCCAGGTCTTCCGGGTCGACGGTCAGTTCCAGCAAAACCCCTTTTTCGTCGATCGTACGTTCGACTTTGACGCTGTCTGGTTTTTCAACTAATGACTTAACGATGTATTCAATAAACTGTTGGTCAATGCTCGACATCCGGCCTCTCCTCGCTTTAACCTGTCTGTACTAACACTATAGCACGGAGGTAGCAGGAGCAGTTTGTGAGAATATTGGCATGAATTTTGTATGTACTATTGACTTTAATATATTTATATGTTACTATGATAAATGAAGCATCAGACCGACTGGTGCCAGAACCTTAGGAGACCTCATGCCCGAGGGACGCGCCGGACGCTCCGGCAAGCAGAAGGCTTACGCCGAGTACCTGCAGAAGCACGGCGTCACCCGCACGATCGTCGCCGGCCGCAACGCCGGCCCGAGCCAGGACCAGGCCGTGGGCTCCGCCGCCCTCAGGCGGCTCAACGACCCGAACGCCCGCAAGAAGGGCAAGCCCACCGGCATCGGTCGCAAGCGCCGCTTCGGCATCTGAGCCTCCACCACGTTTGACTCCGGTCAAACAAAGGACCCGCAGAGTTTCTGCGGGTCTGCTCATGTTCGGGCGAATTGTTTAGGCGGCTTCGTCTGTTGTTTCAACCGCTGGTTCAGCCGGAGCTTCTTCGACAGCAGCTTCTTCTTTTGGCTGATTCCGTCGTAACTTTTCCGGGTGACGAATCGCCAACTTCTTTTCGGAGACATCTTTTACCCAAGCAGGTAAATCAACCTTTTGCTCTTTGAGAATCCGCACGACGCGTGGGGTCGGCTGCGCACCATTACCAAGGTAATGCGCTACTTTTTCCGTATTGATGCGGGTTTCTTTGGTGTGCGGGTTGTAGCTGCCGACATAGGCAACAACACGTCCGCTACTAGGGTGACGCTGGGATTCTTGCACAGCCAGGCGGTAAACCGGCAATGCCTTACGGCCGAGGCGCTGAAGACGGATGGCGAGCATAGGTAGTAACTGGTTCCTCTCTATTAGTCTAGTATGACAATCAGTGGTCCACTATACCCTAAAGACTCACCCCGGTCAATCTGTCAGTGGCACATTTGTGGGCGGTGGGAATTGCCGGGCTAGTTGCGCCACATTACCGCGCAAATCGGCCAAGCGAGCCGCGTCGTCTCGGGCGTTAATTGCCTGCTTCATCCAACGAGCCAGCTGGGGCATGTGCTCGGCCGTCAGGCCACGCGTCGTCACGCCGGGCGTGCCAAGCCGAATACCACTCGGGCGAAATGGTGGCAGCGGATCATCCGGAACAACGTTTTTGTTGAGCGTCAGCCCGATCGCTTCGCACGCTTTTTCCGCTACACTGCCGTCGATACCGAAACTGCCGTGCACGTCGGTCAAAATAAGGTGATTGGTCGTACCGCCGGTGATCAGCTGAAAGCCCTCGGTCGTCATTGCGCCCGCCAACGCTTTGGCATTCGTCACAATCTGCGCGGCGTACTGAGCAAACTCAGGTTGCAACGCTTCGCCAAACGCGACGGCTTTGGCGGCGATGCTGTGCATATGCGGGCCGCCCTGCATGCCAGGAAAGACAGCACGGTCGATCAAGGTCGGGATGTTTTGGAGCGTTTTTTCTGGTGCTTTGAGCGGGTTTCCAACCGTCCCCCTACTCAAGATCAAGCCGCCCCGCGGACCACGTAACGTTTTGTGGGTCGTGGTGGTCATAACGTGAAAGCCGGCTGTGAGTGGATTCGGGCTGACGCCGCCTGCAATCAGGCCCGCAATATGCGCCATATCGGCCATCAGGAGGGCACCGACTTCGTTGCCGATGGCGACAAATTTGACGTAGTCAAGCTCACCCGGATAGCCCGAAAAGCCGGCTAGGATGATCTTTGGCTTGTGTTCAAACGCCAACTGTCGCAATTGCTCATAGTCAATCTCACCGGTCGTGGTATCTTTCATCTTGTAGCGCACAAAATTATACAGTTTGGCGCTGCGGGTCACGGGTGCACCGTGCGTCAGATGACCGCCGTGGCTCAGGTCCATCGCCAATATCGTATCGCCAGGCTCTAACCATGCACTGTAAACTGCCTCGTTAGCTGGTGCCCCGCTATGCGGCTGGACATTAGCATGATCGGCGCTGAATAGTTGCTTCGCCCGGTCAATTGCCTGCTGCTCGATCTGATCGGTAAATTCCTGCCCACCGTAATAGCGTCGCCCGGGGTAGCCTTCGCTGTACTTATTGGTGAACACACTGCCCAGCGCACTCAGCACGGCGGGACTGACGTAATTTTCACTCGGGATCAGATCAAAGCCATCACGTTGACGCGCGGCTTCATGTTGGATTAATTCTTCGATTTCGTTGTTCATAGGTAATCCCGCTGTTTAACACTGAATAGGTGGCTACTACCAGTATACCTACATAAAAAAGACCCTCGCTTCCAGACCATAATGTCCGAAAACGAGGGTGACGACGTCAGGCCGCGGTCAATCGTCGGTCGTGAGGGTGCCGACGTTGACCGCCCTCA
>DASVSL010000048.1:0-7610 GCA_036388095.1 Saccharimonadales bacterium (SeqCode)
GTATAGCCCAACTGTTGACGTCAGGGGTGGACATCTGGTATGATTGGCCAGTTAGATTAAAGAAATAGCAACGTTTCTCGCGCGAATTGGTAAGTCCGCCCACCAGGGCACATAGGATACTACCAGAAGCCGAGAATTTTAAGTGGGAAGAGGGCGTTATGAAAACCCTACTCGGTACCAAAATTGGTATGACCCAGATCATCGGCGAAGATGGCGCGGCAGTTCCTGTCACGCTCGTTAAAGCCGGCCCCGTTACGGTCACTCAGGTGAAGACCGTAGAGAAAGATGGCTACGATGCCATCCAGGTGGGATATGGTCAGGGTAAGAACCTGAGCAATGCCGTGAGTGGCCACGTTAAGGCTGCAGAGGTAACACCAAAGGTGTTGCGAGAAGTGCGTAAAAACGTCGAAGGCGACATAACTGTCGGACAATCATTCGATGTCACCCTGTTTACGGTTGGCGATATCGTCGACGTAACGGGCACGAGCAAAGGTAAAGGCTTCGCCGGAACCGTCAAGCGACACAATTTCAACACCAGCAAAAGCACCCACGGTGGAAACGGTAACGTCCGTAAGCCCGGGAGCATCGGTAGTATGTATCCGCAGAAGATTTTTAAGGGCAAACGTATGGCTGGCCGCATGGGTCACGATACTGTCACCGTCAAAAATCTGCTGGTTGCCTATGTCGATGCCGAACTTGGCCTGATCGGCCTGCGCGGTGCGGTGCCCGGCCCACGTAAAGGTATCGTGACAATCGGAGGGAAATTGTGATGATTGCGACTCAGGAAAAGAGCAGCCAGAGCGTGCGAATTTATTTCGCCGCCCTGCGCGATGAGAAAAACGCAGTTTGTCTCATTATCCCGAAGGGAGATGCATAATGGCAACAACCACGAAACCTACCCTTGACGCGTCGATCACCGGCGTTACCGTCACGAACCACGAACTTCTTAAATTAGCTTATGATAGCTACCTTGCCGCCGGACGCAGCGTCGGTGCAACGACCAAACAACGCGGCGAAGTCCGCGGTGGTGGTAAAAAACCATGGAAGCAAAAGGGAACCGGCCGTGCCCGTTTCGGAAGCAGCCGTAACCCAATTTGGCGCGGTGGCGGCATCGTTTTCGGCCCTCGCGGCAACGAAAACTACACCAAGCGGCTTTCGACTACTAGCAAGCGCCAGGCGATTCGCCAGGCACTGACCCTCTCTGAGCAAGCTGGCAAGATCCATGTCCTAGACGTCACCACAACTGGCAAAACCAAAGATATCGTCGCCTTTTTGGCCGACAACAAGCTCGACCGCCGTGTTCTGCTCGTCGTCGACGCCAAGACACCTGAGCTACTGCGATCAACTAGCAACGTCCAGGCTGTTAAACTGCTGAGCGCTAAATACCTCAATGTGTATCACCTGCTAAATGCCGACAATGTTGTCCTGACGCCAGCAGCAGTTCCAATTGTTAATGAATGGCTCGCGACAGCCCAAAAGGAAGGAGACAAGTAATGCTGACCCTTATCCCCCGCGTCTCCGAGAAGGCCTACGCTAGCGCGAGTACCGGTACCTACGTCTTCGGTGTTCCGATGAATGCCAACAAGGCGACCGTTGCCGCAGCCCTCAAAGATCAGTACCAGGTGACGGCGAGTGACATTCGTTTCGTCGTAATGAAAGGCAAGCCTGTTCGCGCAAGTCGCGGCAAGCGGGCTCAGCCAGTGCAAGTCGTTCGCAGCAAGCGCAAAAAAGCCTACGTCACGCTCGACGGTGACGCCAAGCTCGACTTGTACGGCAACGCAGAAGAGGAGAACTCGTAATGGCTATCAAGCAGTACAAGCCAACGACCAATGGTCGCCGTGGCCAAACCAGTCAGGATTTCGCTGACATCACGACACGCAAGCCGCTTAAGAGCTTGCTTAAGATCCGCAAATCGACTGCTGGTCGTAACAACCAGGGCCGGATCACGACTCGTCACCGCGGTGGTGGCGTCAAGAAGTACTATCGTCTCATGAACCACCAACTCGCCGCTGGCACCTCGGCGACGGTTGAGCAGATCGAGTACGACCCGAACCGGAGTGCTCGTATCGCTCGTATCCGTGACCAAAACGGAACGTATCACTACGTTCTCGCCGACAAGAACATGAAGATTGGCACGACTGTCGTCAGCGGCGAAACGGCTGCCGTCGAGACCAGCAACCGTCTCCCACTCGGGAAAATCCCAACCGGTACGCAGATCTACAACATCGAAATGACTGCCGGTAAAGGTGGTCAAATGGTTCGCAGCGCTGGTACCAAAGCGCAGTTGATGGCCAAAGAGGGTGATTATGCCCAGGTCAAGCTACCATCGGGCGAAGTTCGACGCTTCCGTGTTGAATGCATGGCGAGTATCGGGGTTGTTGGCAATGAGCAGCATCAAAACGTCAAGATCGGCTCAGCCGGACGTAAGCGACGCATGGGCATCCGTCCAACGGTTCGTGGTGTCGTCATGAACGCAGCTGACCACCCGCACGGTGGTGGTGACGGCGGACGACATGGGTCTGGTAAACCGCCACGCACACCATGGGGTCAACTGACACTTGGTTACCGCACCCGCCGTCGTAAAGATACGGCTGGCATGATAGTACGAAGTCGCCACGACGCGAAGAGGAAACGAGGATAATATGAGTCGATCACTGAAAAAAGGACCATACGTCGACGTTAAGTTGGCAAAGAAGGTCGCTGCTCTCGGACCGGACGACCGAACCGTCATCCGCACGTGGGCCCGAGCGAGTACGATTACCCCAGAAATGGTTGGTAAGAACTTAGCTGTGCACAACGGCCGTCTTCATCTGCCTGTCTACGTAAGCGAGAACATGGTAGGTCACAAGCTGGGTGAATTTAGCCCAACTCGTAAATTCCGCCGCCATGGCGGGAAGGATAAGCGATAATGGCTGATCCAGTTGTTAAATCAACCCGCGCAGCTGCGCTTAAGTCTACTCGCGCTGTCGCTAAGGGCGTTCGCCTGGCACCTCGCAAGGTAAGCCTGGTCGCCAGCCTGGTACGTGGCCGCAGCGTCGCTGACGCCATGGTCATTCTCGATCATACCCCAAAGCGTGCTGCCAAGACGGTTGCCAAGGTGATTGCCAGTGCCAAGGCCAACGCGCTTGGCACCCACGGGATTATTGAAGACGGCATGATGATCGACACGCTGACCGTCACTGCCGGCCCACGTCTAAAGCGCTTCAAGCCAGCCGCCATGGGACGTGCCTTGCCGTTCGAGAAACAGACTAGTCATATTACCGTCGTCGTCACTGGCGCAGAGAAACCGAAGCGTAAGCCTGTAGCTAATAAGAAGGAAGTAGCATGATGTTTGCGACTAAGGAAAAGAGCAGCCCACGCGTCCGAACTTGTTTCGGCGCCTGGCGCGATGAGAAAAACGTAGTTTGTCTCATCACAGGGAAGGAGGCCAACTAACATGGGCCAAAAAGTAAACCCAATCAGCATGCGCCTGCAGGTGCATAAGAACTGGTCATCGCGCTGGTTCGCGACGAAGCGTGAGTACGTTCAGTGGCTTAGCGAAGACATCAAAGTTCGTGCTGCCATCGAAAAGCGATTTGAGACTCGTGCCGTTATTAACAAGATTGATATCGAACGTTCGGCTAACCTATGTACCGTGGCGATTCACACCAGCAAAGCCGGTGTTGTTATCGGCCGCGCCGGTTCTGGTGTTAGCGAGATCAAGAAGACACTCGAAAAAATCATCGGTATGCCGGTTCGAATTAACATCGAAGAAGTGAAGCGCCCAGAACTTGCCGCGAAAATCGTCGCTGAAAACATCGCTCGTCAGCTGGAACGCCGTATTAACTTCCGCCGCGCGACCAAGATGTCAGCCCAGAACACCATGAACGCTGGTGCCAAAGGTATTCGTATCGAGGTAGCTGGTCGTTTGAACGGTGCTGAAATGTCACGCCGCGAAAAAGTCATCCTGGGATCTGTTCCACTTCATACCCTTCGTGCTGATATCGACTACCACATGGCTCGGGCCCAGCAGCCGAACAGCGGCGGTGTCGTCGGCGTCAAGGTATGGATCTATAAGGGCGAAAGGAGCGACGCGTAATGTTACTGCCAAAGAAGACCAAATACCGCAAGGTGCGCATTGGCAAGAACACTGGTGTTGCCTCGGCATGTAATTACATAGCGTTTGGTGACTTTGCGCTTCAGAGTACGACCAATGAGCGTATCACCAGTCGTCAGATCGAGTCTGCTCGTCAGGCGATGACCCGCTACATCAAGCGTGGTGGTAAGATCTGGATTCGTATTTTCCCTCACACACCCGTGACGCGTAAGCCGCAGGACGTCAAGATGGGCTCCGGTAAAGGTAACCCTGAATTCTTTGTCGCCAAGGTAAAGACCGGTACGGTGATGTTCGAGATGAAGGGTGTCAGCGAAGAGATTGCTCGTGAAGCGATGCGACTTGCTGCACACAAGCTGCCTGTTGGTACGCGCTTCATCCGTCGGGAGGATGCGTAATGAAAGCGTCTGAACTTCGCGGCAAGTCAGAGGCCGAACTAATGAACACGTTGATCGAAAAACGCGCAGAACTCACCGGCTTCGAGCGCTCAGTTGCCGCTAATGAATTACCGAACCCGCGCGTTATCGCGAACACCCGTCGCGATATCGCCCGCGTCCTGACAGTCATGAACACACCCGTAACGAAGACGGTCGAACGGACCGAGAAAGGAGACGCAAAATGACCAAGAAAATGTATGGTGTCGTCTCGTCTGACGTCCGCGATAAGACCATCACGGTGACCGTGACGACTCGAGAGACCCACCCGATCTATCGTAAGCAGTACACTGTTACCCGTAAGTATACGGCGCACGATGAAGCAAATGAGGCGAAAATCGGCGACAAAGTCGAAATCGAAGAAACTCGTCCGATGAGCAAGACCAAGAGCTGGAAGCTGAGTAAGATTAGTCAGACTGGCCATGCCAGCGTTGAGTTGAAGGAAGAGACTGAGCTGGTGCACGAGCCGGAGACCCAGGAGAAGGCAGAATGATTCAACAAGAAAGCCGATTAAAAGTTGCTGATAACAGCGGCGCAAAGAGTATTCTTTGTATCCGTGTTCTTGGCGGTACAAAGCGACGCTACGCCCGAGTTGGCGATATCATCGTTGCGACCGTCAAAGACGCCAACCCTTCCGGTAACGTCAAGAAAAAGAGCGTCGTCAAAGCAGTTATCGTTCGGACTACCGATCAGATTCGACGCAAAGATGGCAGCACCATCCGGTTCGACGAGAACGCCGCTGTCATCGTCGGGGACGACAAGAGCCCACGAGCGACTCGTGTCTTCGGTCCGATCCCGCGTGAATTACGTGAAGCTGGCTACGCTAAGATCATTAGCTTAGCACCGGAGGTACTCTAAGATGACCGTCAAGATGAAAGTGAAAAAAGGCGACGAAGTAACCGTGATTTCTGGCGCGCACAAAGGCAAGACCGCCAAAGTGGTTGCAGCCTTCCCGAAGCGCCAAGCCGTTGCCCTCGAAGGAATTGGTCTTGTGAAGCGTAAGGTCAAGCCAAGTCAGCTCAACCCTCGCGGCGGTACGAAGGACATCCATGTCCCCGTCGGCGTTGCAAAGGTTAAACTCGCTGCCGCCAAGCCTGCAGCTCCGGTCAAAGCAAAGACCGCCCCGAAGAAAGAAGGTAAGAAATGATGGCTACTGCTACTACGACCGCCGCAGCTCCAGTCGCTCCACGGCTAAAAGAGGCGTACGGCCAGACATTCGTCAAAGAGCTCCAAAAAGAGCTTGGTCTTGACAATGTCCACCAGGTGCCACGTCTTGAAAAAATCGTTATCAGTGTCGGTATCGGGAAGCATAAAGACGACAAGCGGTACCACGAGATCGTCTCGACCACCCTTCGCAAAGTGACGGGCCAACAACCAGTTGACCGTATGGCCAAGAAATCAATCGCCAGCTTTAAAATCCGTAAAGGCATGAACCGGGTTGGTGTTAGTGTGACACTGCGTGGCGCCAAGATGTATGAGTTTCTGGACCGTCTCGTGAATATCGCCCTTCCGCGAGTTCGTGACTTCCATGGTGTCGGGGCCAAAGGCTTCGATCGTCAGGGAAACTACAACCTCGGTCTTATCGAGCAGTCGATCTTCCCAGAACTAAGCTTCGAAGATACGCAGGTTTCCCACGGCCTTCAAATTACATTCACCATGCGTTCGGAGAGTCCTGTCCATAGCCGAGCCCTGTTAGAAAAATTCGGCATGCCGTTCGAGAAAGGAGACGCACGCTAATGGCTAAGAAATCAATGGTCGCCCGCGACCTTAAACGTCAGAAGATGATCACAAAATTCGCTGCTAAGCGCGCCGAACTAAAAGCTGCGGGTGACACCGAGGGTCTGCAGGCACTGCCGCGCAATGCGAGCCCGACTCGCTGGAAGAACCGCAGTAGCATCAGTGGTCGCCCACGCTCGTATATGCGTCGTTTTGGTATGGATCGTATCTCGTTTCGAGAGCACGCCAGCAAGGGTGAGATTCCAGGCGTCACAAAGGCGAGTTGGTAGGAGATTATATGAGTTTACAATCTACAGACCCTATCGCCGACCTGTTAACTCGGGTACGTAACGCCGCTGCCGTTGGTAAAACCGAAATTCGGGTGCCAAGCAGCAAACTAAAACGCGTCGTCGCTGAACAGCTGAAAAAGAACGGTTACTTAGCTGACGTCAGTATCGAAGCTGGCACACCACGCGACACTCTCGTCGTCACGATCGCGAAACCAGGTGCCAACGTCACGTTTACCGAACTGACTCGGATGAGCAAGCCGGGCCGACGTATGTACGTTGCCGCCGACGAAATTCCTAAGGTCAAAAGTGGCCGTGGACTTGTTCTGGTTAGTACGAGTAAGGGTGTCATCACTGGGCAAGAAGCGGTCAAGCAGCGCCTTGGTGGTGAACTGCTCCTCAAGGTCTACTAAGCAAAGTAATAAGAGAAAGTAATTTTATGAGTCGAATCGGAAAACTACCTATCCAGATTCCTGCGGGCGTGACAATCACGGTCGACTCCGGCAACGTGACCGTCAAAGGTCCCAAAGGTGAGCTAACACAGTTCATCACGCCGGCAGTCACTGTAGAGAACGCCGATGGCGATATCGTCGTCCGTCGGCGAGATGACAGCAAACCCGCCAAGAGCCAACACGGTTTGATGCGAACACTGATCAACAATATGGTCGTCGGCGTGACGAACGGTTTTGAGAAAAAACTTGAGGTCAACGGCGTCGGTTTCCGCGTCGGTGGCGGTGGGCAGAGCCTCGAGATGAGCCTTGGGTTTAGTCACCCAGTAAAATACCAGGCGCCAGAAGGCGTCGCGCTGACCGTCAACAAGATGGAAATCACGGTGGCAGGCATCAATAAGCAGCAGGTCGGTCAAGTTGCCGCAGAGATTCGGGCCCTTAAAAAGCCTGAACCGTATAAGGGCAAAGGTATCAAATACGCTGGCGAAGTCATTATCCGTAAGGCCGGAAAGACAGGTAAGTAGCATGAACGCATCGAAAAAATCAGTCAATTTCGGCCTACGAAAAGCTCGTGTCCGCGCCCGCGTATCGGGATCGACCGAGCAACCACGTTTGTCAGTGACTATCAGTA
>DASVSL010000049.1:0-10568 GCA_036388095.1 Saccharimonadales bacterium (SeqCode)
GTGACATTCCATTTTGGAATATCAATCTTACGGCCCGCAGCTGCTTCGCTCGATACACCACCGCTTTGAGTGGTCGTTGGGACAGGCGTTTCGGCTAGGTTGTCAGCGTTTTGACGGCTAAGTACGTACGCGAACGAGACACCACTTGCCAACAGTACAACAACAAGTGCGACGGGTAACGCGACCGCTTTTTTAAACATGTCCGAACTATAGCATGCCAACATAGCCCGTGCGGGCTAACGGCGTCATGATTTTGCTGATTGTATTGCTGTCAGCCATTTTTATGAGAACGTGCTGTGAGAAATTTCATAGTTCAAACCTGCCTTGCAATCGATGATAGAAGCTAAGCACTGCGCTTGGATATAGCAGATAAGGCAGACGCGGAGGAAATATGAAAGCAGTTACTTGGCAGAGTAAACGAACCGTCAGCGTCCAAGAAGTACCCGATCCACGCTTAGAGGCGCCGACCGACGCTATCATTAAAATTACTTCGACGGCGATATGCGGGTCAGACTTGCACCTCTACGAAGTCATGACACCGTTCATGGAAAAAGGCGACATCTTGGGCCACGAGCCGATGGGAATTGTCGAAGAAGTCGGTGCGGACGTCAAACACGTCAAACCGGGTGATCGGGTCGTCATTCCGTTTTCTATCGCGTGTGGGCACTGCGTCATGTGCAAAAAAGGCCTGACGACGCAGTGCGAAGTAACGCAGGTTCGCGAGTATGATCGTGGTGCTGCCATGTTTGGCTACACAAAACTCTATGGACATGTTCCCGGCGGCCAAGCCGAATACCTACGCGTACCTCACGCCGATTTCATGGCCAAAAAAATTCCCGAAGGCCCTCCCGACGAACGGTTTTTGTATCTTTCCGACGTGCTCCCCACGGCCTGGCAAGCCGTCAAATACGCTGGTGTGCCTGAAAACGACACCGTTGTTGTCATTGGGCTTGGTCCGATCGGTGACATGGCGACCCGTATTGCCAAGCACATGGGCGCTAGCACGATCGTCGGACTCGACTTAGTCCCCGAACGGCTCGCCCGCGCGGCGGCCAATGGCATCGAAACAATTAACGTTAGTGATTTCGAAGGCGATCAGCAAGCCTTGGCCCAAGCCGTCCGCGACAAAATGGGCGGACGCGGCCCGAGCGCCGTCATTGAAGCTGTTGGTATGGAAGCGCATGGCTCACCGAATGTCCAGGCCGTCCAGCATATGACCGGTATGCTGCCGGACCCCATCGCTCAGAAAGTGTTCACGACGATGGGCGTTGATCGTATGTTCGCCCTGCACAGTGCCATCGAAATGATCGGCCGCGGGGGAACACTGTCCATCTCCGGCGTTTACGCTGGCCAGGCGGATCCGATTTCACTCGACAGTCTGTTCGATAAACAAATCCAGATTCGCATGGGTCAAGCCAATGCTCCGTTTTTAACACCCGAAATCATGCCGCTACTGCTTGATGATAACGCCTTCGACGTCGAGAATTTCGCGACACATCGAATGTCGCTTGATGACGCGCCGCGCGCCTATGAAATCTTCCAGAAAAAGCAGGATGACGCCATCAAGATCGTACTGAAGCCCTAATTAGCGCTTCAGCATCCGACCGGGACGTGAGCCAAGCCAGACACAAACGGCACCAACCGTGAAATGATAGACGTAGTCAAACGCGGTCAGGCCAGATGGCAACAGCCCGCCCAGCCGACGATCGCTACTCCCACCGATACCAATCAGCCAGTAAAAAAGACCAGTGCTAAGCAAAATGGCGCGGGCTCGTTTAAGTGGGCTGATAGCGCCGTAGAGCAACAGTGCCGCTACCGGCACACGAATCATACTGTGGCTGTCATCGACATTCATGATTTCAAGCGGCCGTTTGTTATCGACAAGCATACCGGTGACAACCAGTCCCGCCAGTGCAATGCCAAGAATCCCTGCAACGTTTCGTTCCATACTTCCTCCAAATTACCTATCTAGCGTAGGTAAGCTTACCCGTACTACCAATGATAATTATTACAGCCAAAAGCAAAATAGTGCGCGACAAGCTGTCGGTTATAACGGCAGCAGGATGGTAAACGTCGATCCTCTGCCCGGCCGTGACGCCACGTATATAGTACCGCCGTGAAGACTGACGATGCGCTCGGCAAGATACAACCCGAGTCCACTGCCGCCCATTGTGCGCGACAGTGGGTTATCAATACGAACAAATTTATCGAATATTTTTGCGCTGCCGATCGGGTCGATGCCAACCCCTTCGTCCTTCACGCTTATTTTTAGGTGGGTGTCCAGATGCCGAGCTAGCGAAACGGTAATCTTTTTGCCATGCGGTGTATATTTGCTTGCATTATCGACCAGGTTCTCGAGTACCATGCGTATCCGACTGGCATCAGCCATACCGTGAAGCGTTTTTTCTGCAGGGCGAAACGACAGCGCTTGCTCGCGGCTCATAAACTTCTCTGCTTGCTCTAAAATGACTTCGTTGAGCAAGCCGACAAAATCAATGCGTTCTTTTTTGATATTCATTTTGCCAGCGTCAACCTGCGCCACCTGCAGCAAATCGTTAATAATCATGAGCTCGCGTTCGTTGCTATCAAAGGCGCGGTCTGCAAACGCTTTTTGTGTTTCCGTCAGGGGCTCGGCGTACCCCTCAAGCAGCATCCCAAGGTACTGCTTGACGCCAGTTGCTGGTGTCCGTAACTGATGCGAGGCGATCGAAATGAAGTCATCCTTGGCTTGATTTAACTCTAATAACTCTTTGCGCTGTTGTGCGAGCGTTTGCGTGACTGCCTCTAGTTCGTGCGTACGTGCTTCGGCGACCTTGATTTTCAATTGTTCTGATATGTCGGTGTTCGTGCCAATCCACTGCTCAACCTCTCCTGCATCGTTATGCAGTGGAGCAACCCGAGTTAAAAAGGGCCGGAAGGTGCCGTCGGCCCCTTTGATGGGAAATACCATCTCAAATTCTTGCCCGTTTTTGAGTGATTTTTTCCATTTTTTCATCACCTGCGGCAGCGTTTTTGGGTCATGAACCGATTGCCACCCCCAGCCTTCCATATCCTGAGGATTTGTACCGGTGTAGTCATACCAACGATCGTTGTACCAATAAATATGCCCGTCTTTTTTCGCCATCCAGGCCAGGTTCGGGATGTTATCGGCTAGAACGCGGAATCGTTTTTCGCTGTTTCTTAAGCTCGTTTCGGCCAACTTCTGCGCCGTAATATTTCGAAAGTTACCGACAAGCGCATTGATATTGGGCGTCGCAAGATGGTTGACACCGATTGTTTCCAGCCACGCCCACGATCCATCTTTATGCTTGACACGGTAGTGCATGGTGATTTGCTCGTCGGGATGCTCGATAAGGTACGCAAATCGTTCAAAAAAATACTCCTTATCATCGGGATGTAAGAACGGTGTCACCCCTTCGTGGGCAATCTCGTCCGGTGAGTACCCAAGTACGTTCTTGAGCGAGTCACTGGAATACAGAATCTCTCCCGTCGGTGACACTAACTGGACGGCATCGGCACTTTTATCGATCAGGGTGCGAAACCGTTCTTCGCTCCGTTTCAGCGCCAGCTGAGCTTCTTTTGTTTCATGAAAATCGGTGTAGGTGCCAAAATAGCCGATAAAGCGTCGATCAGGGGTAAACCTCGGTGCTCCGACGGCATGCATCCAGCGATATTGCCCGTCGGCCCGTTTAAAGCGGTACTCTTCACTGATAGGTATTCGTTCGCGAAACGCCTCTAGAAAGTCCTTTTCAAACCGGGGCGAATCTTCCGGATGCAGGGTCGCTAACCACCCCAGACCTTTCATTTGCTCCATTTTCATCCCCGTGAAATCAAGCCACGGTTTATTGAAATAGACCGCGTTGCCATCTTCGTCGGCCATGGCGATATACATCGGAGCGGTGTCTGCCAGGGTGCGAAAACGGGCCTCGCTTTCTCTGAGTCGCTGATTTGTTAGTACCTCGTTGGTGGTCTCAATGACCGTACAGAACAGGCCCGCGACGGTCCCATCTTGATCAAACAGTGGACTGTACGAAAAGGTAAAGTATGCCGTCTCGTCATGGCCATGCCGGTTCACCACAAGGGCCAGATCTTTTTTATGAATAGGTTGCCCTGTTTTGAATACTGCTTCGACGAGCGGTCCGACGCTGTCCCATGTCTCAGCCCACACTTCGCGAGCTGGCCGGCCCAGTGCATCCGGGTGTTTGTCACCGAGAATATCTATATAGGCATCGTTATAGAAATGTATGAGCTTTTCGTGGTTCCACCAGATAAACATCGGGGATGAGGAATTCAGCAACAAATTCAGTGCCGTCAGTAATGTCGGCGACCACGTGTCGATGCTGCCGACAATCGTGCTATCCCAGTCGTACGAGAGAACCATCTTAGCCATCTTTCCGTCAGTGCGACGGAATAGTTTCACTGCATCAGGCTGAGAAGCCGGCCGAGGATTCTGACCAGTCGAATCCGGCGTCTTGACCTTATGTTTCATTACTCAATTATACTCTTTTTTCGGTCTTCGCCCTGCCGGTGCGTCTTGTGATGCCACTTCTTTTTCTCATCTGCTGTCTGCAGTAGGGCATTTCTTCTGTCTTCACTCCAGCGCGGGCTCAGCGGGAGCGTTTGGGTGTATTTATCGGTATGAAGATTGCCCTAAAAAGGTGAGTGCTTTGCAAAATACGCGCTGTTCGCTGGTGGATTCGTGAGTGCTCCAACGCTTTTCGTTTAAAGTAACGACAACAGTTTATAAAGCTAGAGCGTAATTCATTTGTAGAACCATGTCGTCACGCAGTAGTAGTGTTAGTTAGATCATCATGATATTGACAAATTATTGAAAATAAAAACTACCTATTGCTCGGTAGTTTTTGCATGTAACAAAATTGGTACAGTATTGCGTACGGAGTTAGAACCAAATCTTTGACTGCGAATATCTAGGCAAAAAGCTCTGGATGCTTCTTTTGTTCATCGATGACAAATTTGAGGTATGGTGCCGTGTACTGAGAAGTCTCGATTTTAGCCCTGAACTTACTTTCCCAATCTGGTTGTGACATGTTGTGATCCTTCCAGATTGACTCGCCGCCATATAAGACACCAAAAGCTGGCATGAGTTTGTCGAGTGAATATATAAACTTGGCTTCTTCGTTCGCTAACGACTCGTACTCCTGAATTGACACAGCAAAATTGTTTGTGAGTAAGTCACTTTCCAGGCGCTTCATGGCGGCTGTCTCTTTTTCTGCCTTTGTAGCAACTTGTACTGGGTCGAGGGCGAAACTGTCGCCAGCATATACTTCAACCAGATCATGCACAAGTGCGTAGCGTAAGGCTAAATCTACCTTAAGTGGCAAGTTATCTTTCTCAATAATTAACCAAGCAACCATTGCTAGGTTATAGCTGTGCTCGGTGTCATTCTCTTTACGGGTAGAGCCAGGTACCACCACCCCACGTTCAACATTCTGAAAAGCAACAAGTAACTTAATAAGATCGTAGATTTGATTTTGCATACTAGTACTATACAAAAGTAGACGCCATTTTGACGTCTACTAGTTTACTCTCGTTTGGTACACCCGACAGGATTCGAACCTATGACCTTCTGTTCCGAAGACAGACGCTCTATCCAGCTGAGCTACGGGTGCATAAATGCCACCATAGCTTATCATATCAGCTAGATAAGGTGTCAGCGTGCCACGTAAGGGCTGGCGGCGATAAACGACCGATCTTCAAGCTGGTCAACGACCGCTTTGGCGACGGCAGCGCGGTCGATCGTGTCCCACGGCGCCGGGCGTTTCTCCGTCAAGTGATAGACCTCAGTGGTCCCGCTCCGCATGACGGGCGAGCGCAGCACCGTCCAATCCAGCGTACTGGCAGCCAGCAATTCGATATGCCGTTCGCCATCGGTCAGTATCTTACCGGCTGCTAGTGACGCGGCAGTATGTGCCACACGGTGCAGCAAAGAAATATCATCGCCGTCGGCGCGAGCCTCGGCGCCCGTCAACGACACCAGCCGGTCAATATTCGCCGCTTGCATCGGTGCGATCACATGCGTCATGCCGACGGTCAGAATGTCTTGTTTTGGCGTGCCCCAGCTACCGAGCGTACTGATAACCGCGTCGGCACCGTCGAGTGCCTCAGCGACGGCAACCGCATCGTAAATATCGCCGGTAAAGATTTCGAGGCCGTCACTGGCTTCTATGCTCTCAACCGAGCGAATAAAGGCTCGCACCATGACGCCGCGCTCAAGCAGACGCTCCACGACGAGCCGTCCAACTTTTCCGCTTGCCCCAAAAACCGTTACTGTCATACCTTTCATGATACTCCTGTCGACCGTTATACTTGTCACAATGACTACGACAGATCCGCCACTCCTCGCCCCCTACACCTCGCTGCATGTTGGCGGGCCTGCCGCCAAGCTTGCCATGCCGACGTCCCGTCAGGCGGTTCTCGAACTGCTTGATAGTACCAATGACGAAACACAGCTGCAGCTGTTTGGGTATGGTTGCAACAGTCTGATCAGTGACGACGGACTACCGGGCACGACGATCATATGGCGCGGTGGTGACATTCGGCAGGACGGTGACGTTGTCGTCACAGATGCGGGCGTCTGGTGGGACGAGCTAGTGCGCTACTGTATCGATCAAGGCCTCTGGGGCTTAGAACTGACGAGTGAAATCCCCGGTAGCGTTGGTGCGGGCGTCTTTGGCAACATCGCCGCCTATGGTCAACAGATATCCGACACCTTGCTATGGATCGAGGTATTTGACCGTACCAGCCATCAGACCCGGCGACTAACCAAACAAGACATCTCATTTAGCTACCGCGAAAGCTCACTGCAGGTATCTCCGGAACTATGTATTTTACAGGCTGCCTTTTCACTGTCACGCCAGCCGCTGCACGCCGTTCGCTACGACACGATCTTAACGGTTGCCGAAGAACTCAGCGTCGACCTCGCGACACTCGACGGTCGGCGCCAAGCGACGATCGAAACACGACGCCGCGCCGGCTCGTTGTGGCATTTTGATGACCCGACCGCCCAACGAACGGCAGGTTCGTTCTTCAAAAATCCGCTCGTGACGCCCGAGCAAGCCGTTCACCTCGCTGCTTACGATGAATCCGGTAAGACCCTCGAGCGCATCAACCGACAAAACAAGGTCCATGGTGGCAGTTCGCACCGTGCCTCGGCAGCCCACGTCCTACTTGCCAGCGGCTTTGCTCGCGGGCAAACCTGGGGCAATGTCCGGCTTCACCCAGATCACGTCCTGAAAATTGAGACTCTGCCCGGCGCCACGGCACAAGACGTCTACGCCGTGAGCCAGGAAATCATCGCGACCGTGCAGGCGAAGCTTAATATCACAATCACACCAGAAGTTCGGTTTTTCGGTACGTTTTAGCGTTATTGTTGATCTTTTATACATTTCGTGATATATTGATGCTATGAAAAATTATAAACTTCGCATCGGTACGCTGATCCATGAGACCCGGACCAGGCGCGGCATGACGCAGTCCCAGCTCGCCGAAGCTCTCGGCACCAGCCAGAGTGCCGTGAACCGCATCGAGAAAGGCAACCAGAACGTCAGCCTCGAAATGCTTGCTCGTATCGGTGAGGTACTGAGCAGTGAGATCGTCTCGGTCGGTAGTAGCGGCTCGAACCTGCGCATCAACGGCGGCAAAAGCCTCAGCGGTACCATCGAGGTCAAGACCAGCAAGAACGCGGCCGTCGCCCTGCTCTGCGCTGCCCTGCTAAACCGCGGTACGACCACCCTGCGCCGGGTGGCACGTATCGAAGAGGTCAACCGTATCATCGAAGTGCTCGGCAGTATCGGCGTCAAGACGCGTTGGATTGATGGCACGAATGACCTTGTCATCACGCCGCCCGCCAAGTTGAAGCTGGATCAGATGGACATCGAAGCGGCCAAGAAGACCCGTACCGTCATCATGTTTCTCGGCCCGCTACTTTGGCAGTACAAATCATTCCGCCTGCCCTACGCTGGCGGCTGCAATCTGGGCACGCGGACTGTCGAACCGCACTTAGTGGGACTCAGCGCCTTTGGTATGAGCGTGGTAGCAAAACCGGGGACCGATTATTACCAAGCAAGCGTCGCGGCGCACGGACCTGAACGCGATATCATCCTGACCGAGCGTGGCGACACCGTCACCGAAAATGTCATCATGGCAGCCGCGCTCTACCCAGGTACGACTGTTATCCGAAATGCCAGTCCGAACTACATGGTGCAAGATGTCTGTTTCTTCTTACAAAAACTTGGCATCAAAATCGATGGTATCGGCACGACGACGCTAAAGATTACCGGTCAGAAACAAATCAAAAAGAACGTCGAGTATTTCCCAAGCGAAGACCCGATCGAAGCGATGAGTTTCGTCGCTGCGGCCGTGGTTACAGATAGCGAACTGACGATCAGCCGAGCCCCGATCGAATTTCTTGAACTGGAACTCGCGACGCTTGGGCAAATGGGACTGAGCTATAGCCTGTCGGACGAATACCCCGCCCGAAACGGCCATACTCGCCTCGTCGATCTGACAATTCACCGCAGCAAACTACATGCTGCCCAAGACAAACTGCACGCCTTGCCGTTTCCTGGTATCAACATGGATAATTTGCCCTTCATGGGCCTGATCGCGACCGTTGCGAAGGGCCGCACCTTGGTTCACGACTGGAGTTATGAAAACCGGGCCATTTATTTCCTTGAACTCGCGAAGCTCAACGCCAGCATCGAGATGCTTGACCCGCACCGGGTATACATTACTGGCCCCACAAAATGGAAGCCTGCCGACGTCGTCGCCCCACCAGCGCTCCGTCCGACCGTTGTTGTACTACTCGCTATGTTGGCAACGCCCGGCACGAGTATTTTACGCAAAGTCTACCAGATGGACCGCGGCTACGAGCAACTCGCCGCTCGTCTGAACACGATCGGCGCTGATATCGAAAGCCTCAACGAGCTCTAGGTGCTACTCGGTCGTTTTGGGCTCGACGGCTTTGAGTCGTGGCTCCCCCATCGCCCAGGTGATGGTACCGACTTGTTTGGCGATCACTACCTCGCGACCGTTCTCGGGTCCAGACAGCTCACAGCTATAAAGCGTCAGACGGTCGTCGTCGGTCCGTGCTTCGATACCAACCGCTGTTTGTGACACTGTTTTTCGTTCGGTTATTTTGTAGGCATACCGCGTACCGCCGTAGTCAACAAACACGTCGTCGCCTTGGTTCAGCCGATTGATATAGTAAAACGGCGATTTTGCTTTGGTTTGCGCTGGCGTAAACCCGAGGTTGAACCGATGGGCCGCTAGCACGAAATTTCCGCCTTCTTCGGGATTACCACTGCCCGGCGAGCGGTGCACTGCGCCGAGCTCAAGCGCCTTGGTTTCATCACCATTAATTTCAACAACCGGTACTTCGACGTTGATTTTTGGCACGTAGACTTTGTTTTCGCTCAGCTCTGGTTCGACGCTGGTAAGCTTCTTGGCGACGGCATCGGTCGGCTCAATCACATACAGGGCGGCCGGCGCGAACACGTTAACGAGCATGTAAACTCCGGCGATAAGCCCCACGAGCGGAACTAACCACCAAAAGCTACGACGAGGGCGCCGGACGCCAGTAGAATGTGAGTATTTCATTGTGCCCTAATGGTAAAGTTATCAGCAAATGAGCCACCGCTTGAACGAAGATACGTTCCCCTTAGCGTTGTATCGGTGATGGTGTACTTATTGATGCCAAACGTTGTACTGTCAAGTTTTGCGAAGTAACCAACTTCTGAATCAGTCGGGTTGACGTCATAAAAGCCTTTACCGAACTCACCGTTGATAACGATAACAGGTCCGACGCCTTTGACATAGGCGTTATCGTTACCATTATCAGCAATGCACGATGCCTTGACAACTACGACTTGCAAACAGCTGAGTGCGTGCGAACGCTGGTAATTATGATCATGGCTCTGGAGCACCAAATCGACTCGTTTCGTAATCAGGAGATTCATGATATCCGTTCCGACTTCACAGCTCTTGGTGCCAGCGTTGATACAGTTTTTATGCATACCGACGATGATCCACTTGATTCCGGCGGCTCGGGCCGTATCGATTGCGTTACTTGTGAAGGTGTAGCCAGCACCGCCGCTATCATAGTCGATAGTAAGCGAGCCTTTGATGCCGGGGGTGATCATGATGAACCGGGCCATGGCAGGGCCAGTCTGCGGATAATCAAAGTAATATTGTTTGCCGTAATCACCCGTGAGCTTACCAAGGGTGAACGGACAGGCTTGCCGGTACAGGTTAATGTCCCCGCCCGCGCTTTCTCCGACGTCGTGGTTGCCAGCTAGCAGCTCGACGTCGTTGAACTTGCTTTTGAACGTCTCACACCACTGCCGTTCATCGCCAGCGTTATACGATAAATCTCCGAGCGCAAGATAAAAGGCCGAGCCAGAACCGGCCACTTCGTTCATCGTTGTCTCACTATCGGCCGTGTAGCCATGATCGCCAGCCGCCGTGAACACAACACCATTGGTCTGCGTAATCTTCACCGTCCTCGTGCTTGATGCCGTGGCGTCCGCGACCGTTATTGCGCCGCCGCC
>DASVSL010000050.1:0-3964 GCA_036388095.1 Saccharimonadales bacterium (SeqCode)
ATGCAATGTACACCTCCTGGGTAGGGGATCTTACTATAACTATATAACATTACGTAGGTAGCTACAAGGCTAGCTGGCACTCACACTTGACGAGTGCCAAAGATTCCGGCTAGACTGGTAGCACTGTTCACTAACGAACGCCGAGGAGGAAACATGAGCGTACCAATTACCCCGCTGGCTGACCGCGTCGTCGCGACAAAGGAAGAAGCTAAGCAAAAGACCGTCAGTGGCCTATATCTGCCTGACAGCGCCAAGGAAAAACCTGTCTCAGCCGTTGTGGCCGCGGTTGGCCCAGACGCAAAAGGCGTCAAAAAAGGTGACCGGATCGTCTACAAGCAGTACAGCACAACTGAGCTGACTGTGGACGGGACCGAGTACATCATTTTGAAAGAGGAAGATATCCTCGCGAAATTGGCTTAAGGAGGCATTATGGCGAAGAAAGTATTTTATGACGATGATGCCCGCCGACGCGTACTGGGCGGCGCCCAAGCGCTCTACGACGCGGTCAAGGTAACAATGGGCCCGAAGGGTCGAAATGTCGTGATTGCGAAGAGTTACGGTGGCCCGACCGTCACGCATGACGGTGTTACGGTGGCGGAAGGCGTTGATCTGGCTGACGTCGACGACGAGACACTAGGGTACCGAGTCGGAGCTGACCTGATCAAGCAAGCTGCTACCAAGATGAACAAAGCCGCCGGTGACGGCACGACGACCGTGACGGTGCTGACCTACAATATTCTGTATGAAGCTAACCGACTGATTGCGGCGGGTCATAACCCAATGGAACTGCGCAAAGGTGTCGAAGCCGCCGGAGCAGAAGTCCTGAGCGCCCTGAGCACCCTCAGTGAGCCGGTCACCGGCAAGAAAAATCGTGTTGCAGAAGTTGCAACGATATCGGCCGGCGATGCGGCCATTGGTACGATGATCGCCGAAGTGATCGAAAAAGTCGGTCGCGACGGCGTCGTGACGGTCGAAGCCGGGCAGGGGCTCGAGATGGAATCTGAAGTCGTCGAAGGTTTCACGTTTGACCGCGGCTATGTCAGTGCCCTGATGGTCACCGACACCGCCCGCCAAGAGGCCGTCTACGAAAAGCCAGCCATCGTCATCACCGATAAGAAAGTCAGCAGTGTCCAGGAATTCCTGCCGATGCTCGAGAAACTTGCCCAAGCCGGCAAAAAAGACGTCGTCCTGATCGCCGAAGACGTCGAGGGTGAAGCACTTGGCATCTTGGTGCTCAACAAGCTCAAGGGTGTCTTTAACACTGTCGCCGTCAAGGCGCCGTCGTTTGGTGATCGCCGCAAGGAAATACTTGAGGACATCGCTGTTCTGACCGGTGCGCAGGTGATTTCGGACGACAAAGACCTGACATTTGAAAACGCTGACCTGGACGTTATCGGCACGGCTCGTAAGGTGATCGTCAGCAAAGACGGTACCACGATTGTCGAAGGGGCAGGTGCTAGCACGCTCGTTGAAGCCCGCATGGAGCAGATTCGAGCTCAGGCGGAGAGTGCCAGCAGCGAGTACGACAAAGAGAACTTCGATAAGCGCGCCGCGGCTCTGAGTGGCAAAGTCGCCGTCATCAAAGTTGGTGGTGCGACCGAAACTGAAATCGATGAAAAGAAATTCCGTGTCGATGACGCGGTGGCTGCAACCAAGGCGGCCCTCGAAGAGGGGATCGTGGCTGGTGGTGGCGTGACGCTCGTTAACCTCGCCGACAAGCTCAACGCCGACGGCGCAGACAGCCTGAGTGCTGGCCGCTCGATCGTCAAGCGTGCCCTGATGCAACCATTCATCCAGCTGATGCGAAACGCTGGCCTGAACGCCGACGCCCTCCTGGCGCAGGTCCAGGCTGCCAAAGCCGGGCAGGGGATTGACGTCAACAAGCCGGACAAACTGGTGGACCTGAAAGCCAGCGGCGTGGTTGATCCAGCGGCGGTCACCCGTCAAGCCGTCCAGAACGCCGTTTCGATCGCCGCCACGGCAATGACAATGGGCGCACTCGTTGTCGACGTGCCTGAGCCAGAATCAGGAGCTGGCGGGGGCGGTGGTATGCCTGGTGGCATGGGAATGATGTAGCACGTTACTTATTTACAGAAAACGCCGCGTAGCTAACGCGGCGTTTTTTGACGAGCAGAAGTGCATAGTATGTATTGACTTATTGCTGTAAATATGTATAATATTAATATTATGTCTTTTCATGAACACGATGTTTATTTTCCGGATGAATCATTTGATCGTGATCCAGAAGAACAAAACGATTTGCTGACTGATTTCCCCCGTGTCACAAAAGCAGATAGTCGATTTACCTCGCAACTATACGAGGCTAGCCGTGAAATAACCGGCGATACTTGGCTGGATAAAGAACAAGAAGCTGAGCTTGCCGACACAATACAAAACGGTGCCGAAGCGAGATTATTAGCCGAAGCGATGGGCGATGCCTACGACGGGCGATACGATGTACTGATCGAGAATGGGCAAGAGGCGAAACGGCAGCTTGTGACTGCTAATTTACCGTTTGCGGTCTATTTCGCCAACGAATCGATGGGCCAAGGACGAATACCATCTTCCGTCGATGTCCCGAGTGTACCTCGTAGAAACAATCCGTACATGGGTAAGCTCAAGAAGTCTGGCACCTATGCGCCCGTAGCTAACCTTGCGAACCAAGGTGCTGATATTGAGGATCGGGTACAAGTCGCTATTGAAGCCATGTGGGGTGCCGCCGATACCTTCGATAGCAGCAAAAGAGCTCGTTTTATTACCTACGCCGCGTGGCCGATACATAGGGCGCTTTCGCGGCATACCCCGCACGAATATAGTGGCTGGCATGTTGCTGACCACATCTATCAAAACTATGTCAGCAGCTTGGAACAACAGGCTGTGCATGGGGCATTACCGGAAATATGGCATGTGACCGAGAGTGGCGGCCGTCACAAAGGTCTGCATCCAGATCAAGTTATTGAAGGACGTCGCTCTGTTCCCTATGAGTTAACGGTGACTGATGGGGATGAGAGTGATCAATTCGAAGAGCCAATCGAGTTACATCTCGCTGAGCGGGTAGAGGATCGAACCGAGTCTGTTGAAGGCCGCGTTGAAGCTGGTATGGCTGCGGTTGCACTTGAGACAGTGCTCGAAACTCTGTCCGAGCGCGAACATGGTGTCATAGCCATGAGATACGGGCTAGATGACGGGACTCCGAAGACACTTGATGAAATCGGCAAGGTGTACGGGCTGACACGTGAGCGCATTCGGCAGATCGAATCAAAGACAATGGCAAAATTACGTAACCCTTCCCGAAGCCGCGTGTTGAAGGAATTCACTGATGGGGAAGCAAAAAACACTAATCGTGCACAGTTGTTGCCACTTGCCGAAGGAACGAGCCATATTAAAACGATTCGCTATGTCGCCCGTAAAAGTGAAACACCCGCGCATGATGATATTCGCGCTGACGATTCTCCGGCGCAAAAAACGGCAGAACATGAATCGTGGCAAATCGACGAAATGGATGATTGGGATAAGGACGTTCGGTCTGTACGTACTGAGCGCTAGGCTCAGCTAGAGGACGCTAAGCTGCTGGCTGGCCTTGGCCAGAGAAGTAGTCGATCTCTTTAATGACATCGAGGAGGGCTTGGGCACGTTTGGCTTCGTCAGGAATGGCACGGGCGGCTTCGTGGGCGTCAGCGACGAGCGTTTTATCGTCGGTCGAACGAATCAGCAGGAGGAGGGTGTCGAATTTTTCGTCCGGTGCGACATCAAGCTTGTCGACTAATGGGCGAAGCTCTTGCAGGGCAGTCTGCTTGATGGCGGCGAGCTCTGGCGACAACGTCGAGGCACCACTGGCGGTCGGCGCGGACGCAGCTGGCTCAGCCACCGGCGTAGGGGTTGGTGTGGCTTCAAACGCCAGGCCGTCTCCGGCGGTTGTCGTGTCGGCTGCTGGAGCCGCTGCTGGTTCTGCTGGAGCTGCTTG
>DASVSL010000051.1:0-8210 GCA_036388095.1 Saccharimonadales bacterium (SeqCode)
CTGCAAGCCAAAGCCACTCACCTGGGCGACGGCCGAATCGACATCCAGGCCCTCGTCGGCCAATTTGCCAGGATCAAACGTTACTTTGACGGTTCGGATAAAATCACCAGGGATCGTCACGTTCTCGACCCCGGGGTCAACCAGCAAACGCTGACGCAATTGGCGGACTGCCTCGTAGGTGTCGTCCGATGTTGCATCGCCAACGGGACTCAGTACATACACGAACTGGTCCGCAGTGATGTCGGGCGTCGTGACGGTCGGTGGTTCCACCTCTGATGGCAGCGTTGCTCCGTCAACCGCGCTGCGGATGCGTGCCTCGGACTGTGGCACATCGGCATCTGATTCGAGGTTAATGACAAGCGTGCTGACACTGTCGCGGCTCTGCGCCGTGACCGTATCGACCCCATCGATTGATTTGACGGCAGTCTCAAGTGGTATGCTGACGCGTTGCTCGACCGTTCCGGCACTCGCCCCCGGATACACCGTTGTGACGGCTACGAGGCTAATATTTGCAGACGGAAAGCCAGAGGTACGCAGTAAAAGAAAACTCGCGACACCGCCGACCAGCAGTAACGCGAAACAAAGCAACGTAATAGATGGATTCTGAATGAAATAGCGGCTAATACGCGCACCCACCCCTTCATGAGCACTGTCGGTTTGGACCGCGCGTTTCATCTCCACCTCTTTCATGTCCAAAAAACTACTTGTGTTTGCTACGGTCGGGGTGTGGCTGCGTGAAGTACTCGTGCACCGTCTGGTAGTCAGCGTGGATTTCACCCGCGTCGAACCAATGAGCGATTTCCTGCGTCGCTTCGTCGACGTCGCCTGAAGCATGCACGACGGTCGGGAGCGCGACGTTATGGGCGTTGACGTGATCGAGGCTGGCATGGGCATAGTCGCCGCGGATTGTGCCTGGAAGCGCGTCTTTGGCGTTGGTCGCACCGACCAATTTACGCACCAGGCTGACGGCTTCGACACCGCTCAGGACCATAGCGATAACCGGGCCTTCTTGCATCGCACCAAGCTGCACCCTGAACTGGGATTCACCCCGTCGGGAAACCATTTTGCCGATCGTTTCATAGTGGTGATAGTAATGCTGCTCGTCCGGCGTAACCATTTTCATGGCGACGATCTTGAGCCCGACCCGTTCGAAACGGCTGAGGACTTCACCGGCAATACCGCGTTGGACGGCGTCAGGTTTTAACACGACGAGGGTTTGTTCCACTACTATTCTCCTATTTCGACTTATTGTAACAGATAGGAAGTGTGCGTCACGAGTGCACGGACATAGACCTTACGCTAAACTAAGACTATGTACATATCAGAGCTCATCATCGATTTTATTGAACACGTCGAAGTTGAGCGTGGCCGTAGCCAAAAAACAGCCGAAAATTATCACCTTTATTTGCAACGGCTGGTCGAATTTGCCGGTGACGTGACGATCGATAAACTGACGAGTGAGATGGTGCGTAAGTGGCGTCTGTGGCTCAACCGCTACACTAACGAGGCTGGTCTGAGCTTGAGTCCACTGACCCAAAGCTACCATTTGATTGCCCTGCGCAGCTTTCTCGGCTACCTCAGCAAGCGCGACGTCGAGGCTCTGACGCCCGAGAAAATCGAGCTCCCAAAAACCAAGCGTAAACAAGTCAGTTTCTTGACTCAAGAAGAGACAACGCGGATCCTGGCAGCCGTCAGCCAAGGGGCTGACCTCGCGTCGCTACGCGACCGTGCCATCATGGAGCTTTTGTTCAGCTCGGGTCTGCGTGTCAGCGAACTATGCGGGCTTGATCGTGGCCATATCAACCTGGGACGTGGTGAGTTCAGTGTGCGCGGGAAAGGCCAAAAAGACCGGCCCGTCTTCGTCTCGCCCGAGGCGGCAGATGTACTTGGGTCATATCTAAAAGAACGCCGAGACGATTGGAAGCCGCTGTTTATCCGGGTCGGCGGCAGCAAAGACGCCGACAAAGATGGTGAGAGCCACCGCCTGACACCCCGCTCTGTTCAACGCATCGTCTCGTATTACGCCCGCGCCGCGGGTATCACTAAGCAGGTTTCGCCTCATACGTTGCGGCACAGTTTTGCGACTGACCTCCTGATGAACGGGGCTGACATACGATCGGTCCAAAGCATGTTAGGTCACAGCAATATCGCGACGACGCAGGTCTATACACACGTCACCGACCCGCACCTCCACGATGTGCACCGTCGCTTCCATCGTAAAGAACCCGACTGATTTAGCTACACGCGACATCAGCTTGCACGTCGGCAAAGAACTGCGCGTAATTGTCCTCAGTTTCGGCGCTCGTGTAGTGCTGACCTTGCGGGTTGGATACCATCCCCTTCATTGTGTTGGCGTAGCTCTGACCATTCGCCTTAATACCGACCGCATACACCTCGACGCCAAGCCGATTCTTGAGATCATTAGACAGCGCTACGATCTCGGCGTCGGTCTGACCCGGGTTCGGGATACCGTCGCTAATAAATATCATGACTTTTTTGACCGTTCCGCCGCGGCTATTGTTCTCGAACACCGTTCGCGACGTACCGAGAGCATCGCGATACGATGTGCCGCTTGTATCGTTACGCATGCTATAGATAGCGTTAATTGCCGCGTTCGGGTTACCCGTAAAGGCGGTATTAACCTGAGAACTGTCCCAGAAACTGATGATTCCAACGTGATTTTGCTGCGGGTTCACATCAGAATACCGGACGAAGTTGCGCGCCACCTCGAGCATCTTGTCACGCTTCGTCGGGCCCGTGGCTGAGGCCCAACGCTCGTCCATACTGCTGCTGACATCCATGACGAGGGCGATATCGTGCGGCTGGTTGCATGTTGCACTTTCATCGGGAAGAACGGCAGGCTCTGACGGATTATCTGGTGCAACGGTCAAGGTACGGCAAGTGTCTTCAATTGCCGTTCCGCCGCTCATCAGAAAGTCCTTACAGACCTCACCGACATCGAGCGCGTTAAGTGGCAGCACGTTATCGCCCAGGTAGACTCGAGCCTTAACACGCCGATAGACGCCCGATGTATAGCCGGTCGAATCAATCGACGGCAGGACATGGACGAAATTGACCGTCGTCCCGGCTGCGTCAGCACCCGTTACCTTATAGGATGCCGAATTATAGAGCGGTCGCACTAACAGATAGTTGCGCGCGCCGTTGTTCTCAGTTGTGAACGTGATGGTAGCTTCGCAGCTATATTCAGTCGTCGAATTGGTGCAGTTTGTCATGGAGCGTTGCGGAAGCGTATCGAGCGCTGCGCTCGAACGCGTCCCGTTGCTGGTTGGGTAAATGAACGACGTCTTAATGGTCGCGTCCCTGAAGTCTGTGCCGCCGTCTGGCACACTGACGATAGTGGCCCGCAGTACTGGTGGGTGATCAGCCCAGCCCGCTGCCGTCGCCCGTGGGTTGCCGCCGGTCAAGAATTCGTTGGCGGTCCGCAAATTAGTCAGATTGTTGCCATCAGTTGCCGAGCGGTTCCACTCGATCTTCAGGCGGCTCAGTGGTCGGTCAGTCCGGAGCTCATACATCTGCGTGTCGTTAGTCGAATTGGCCTCAAGCTTGCCGGTCAGATCTGGTGTGTCACGATCGACAACAACACACGAATAGCCTTGGTTGGTCGTCGCATCACCGACGTCAACCTTACCGCCAGTGTTGGTAGTATCTTGTATGCCAATAGAAGCGAACTGGTTCCCTCTCGTGAAGCCGGGGCAGTCGGTTTGGTAGAGCTGGGCTTCGCAGGCGGCTCTGGTAGCGGCTGGACGGCTGGCGCAGTGCAGCATGGCCCGCTTGGCGTCCTCGATACCGGCTTGGGCAGAGTTGTAAGCGCTCTTGCTTAGGTCGTCCGTCAGCGTCTGGGATTGTTCGTCGACCATCAGGCGGACAAACCCGACCAGTACCACGCTCATCAAGATGGCAAACATTAGGACGGTGAAGATCGAAACGAAGCCGTCTTGCCTGCTTTGTATTCTATTTTGCATAAAACTCATATGGTTACCTTACCTTAGCTTCTCAAATTCGGTAAATAGAGCACGGTGTCATACGTACTGTGGGCGCAGAAGTTACCGATAGAATCGATTGGGCATGATAGTTGCTTGGTGGTAGCGTCGAGGGCAGCGTTACTGGCAGCCCCAACCCCGGCGTAGGTGCCCAGCCGAACGACGAAGTGAACCGAGCGAGTCGCCGGCGAGACCTGAACCGATGAATCATACGCCCGCAGCGTGTTATTCAGGACCGGCGAGACACTGGTGACCGGTATTTGTGGCGCTGTTGGCCCAATTGCCGGACAGGCGGCGTTCGGATCGTTCATACGGACAAAGTTAGCTAATTGACCATTATCGAGCCGATACGGGAATTCAGCCGCGTCAGCCCCGCCGTCTTCGTCGGACGTATAGCTAAGCAGGTAGGTCACACTCCCAAGTCGAATACACTGGGGTCGGTTGTGACGATCCAGCGTTGCCTGCAGCGGACTACTACTGCCGGCTGAGTTCCCCGCCCTGATGACACTATCGGTCAGCGTTCGACCAGCCTGGTTCATTTGTTTGACGGCGATGCCTTTATTATAGATGCCTAGAATCTGCACGAACGTTGCCGCGCTGATAAACAGGATGCTCGAAAAGAATGCCATGGCAAGCATCAGCTCAACGAGGGTGAACCCGCCGAAACTCTTATGCGCTTCAGAGTCACCATCCCAGGCTGCAAGTGAGTTTGTTCGGGTGAAACCGGCGGTTTTACGGGGCTGGTGCATATAACCTCACGACAGTTTTGTTTTGGCGATTGATACTGCCCCCGTCACCATAGACCGGCGGCGTGCACGATTTGATGTAAAAGGTGTAGACATCGGGCTGTAAGACGCCGGTCGACGTGCTGCGGGTGATACGGTGCCCTTCGATCCAGAGACCGTTGCCAGGTCGTGGCCCAGCGTCAGCGTTTAGGTCACGAATCTGCGTTACGCCCGCCGTGATAGGGGCAAGCTGGGTGGCAGCGGGTGCGCTCGGGTTGAGGTTGGTATTGAGATAGAAGGCATGGTTCGCATTGACTCCATACGTGCAACCATCCTCGCGACGGCCTTGGTTAGTGTTGGCCTCTGACAGCGCGACGATCGCCAGCCAGGCGGTGGGGTCATCGCCGTCCATATACAGGGCATGAGCGGCCCGCAACAGCCCGGCTTGGCCGTTCATGACCGCCTGTGTGTTAGTACGATCGAGCGAATTAAAACCCGTGGCCATACTGCGTGTCATTGCCGCGTAGGTCGTCGCGACCAAGAAGCCCAGGATGCTCAGCGCCAGTAAGACCTCAATAATCGTGTCGCCGCGCTGCCCACTTCGACGCGTGGACTGGTCACGACGTGTATGAATCACGCGCATGTCAGCCCCGTCCCCGGCACCAGTACGTCCGTCGTTGTCTTTAGGCTAGAGCTGATCGAACTGATCGAAAAATTCTCAGACCCCGATGTGCCGTTGAGCAAGATAGCGCCACGACGGTCATCACCGGGCGATTGCAGGCATAGCGCTGCGCGGATATTACGCTGCGACGGAATCGCAATAATTGATGGCCGTAGGTCTAGGGCACGCAGTGTCCCAGGGTTGGTCGAGGCAGTATGGTAGATCATATTGATCGATTCGCTCTGTGGGCTGCGCAGGATGGCGATCGCGTTATAACCGCCAGTACCAGGCCCGGCTGGTACGGACTTCATTTTCGCGAAATTCGTCCCCCACGGCAGTAGGAATGATTCGGTTGGACCATAATCGGTGGTCGTTGAGCGAGTCGTCAGCACGCGCGGGTTAGCCGCTTGGAGTGAATCGATGGTTGATTGTCCGGTGTTCGCGCCGGCATAGCCCAGGATTGGGTAGACATCGACAGTCGTCGCGCTTGGACCATACGTCCCAAAGACTAACTCGGCGCCTAGCAAGATACACGACGCCGAATTGCCTTGCCCGGCAGCCGCGGCGGCAGTCATGTTATCGTTGATGGCAATCGCCGCACCGGCTGTGCACGTTGCCCCGAGACGATTGCCAGGCGTTGCTCCTCCGGCCCAGTCGGTCCGCGCCACACTGTTTGTTTGAACGGCACTATATTGTCGCTCGATGAAAGACTCAACGGTCTGGGTGGCGTCCTGAAAACGAACGCTTCGTACTGTTCCGGTCATGTACGTCAGCCCAATAATGAACAGCGCGCCACTGATTGCCAAAAACAGCATGACCTCTATTATTGTGAATCCAGGCTGCCCCCTCATAGTTGGGCTCAGTATAGCATAAGCAAGTCGTCTATATCAGGAGTCCGACGTAGACGTCGACCATTTTGGTACCGAACAAGAACGCGATGACACCCGCCGTAATCAAAAACGGCCCGAATGGAATGCGGCTCTGCCCGCTCAGCCGCCCGACCAGCATTGCCGGCAGAATCACGAGGCAGCCGATAAAGTTAGCCAGCACCAGGCACAGCAGCGCGGCCTGCCAGCCTAACGCGAAGCCGAGAAACAAGCCCAGTTTGACGTCGCCCAGCCCGATCCAGGCTCCGCGCGACACCAGCCACAGTAGACCATAGACCCCGGTGATAGGGACAAGGCCAAGGGCTAGTTCGGTAACGACCTGCGCTAGGCTCATATCGGCACCAAGGTACCGCAGCACGCCAAGGAGCAAGCCGACCCCAGCCAACGGCCAAGTGATGACATCTGGCAAGATGCTGTGGCGCAAGTCGTAGACGAACAAGATGGCAAGTAGTGTCAGTGCAACATACCATACCAGTAGCGTTATGATGTCAAATACAGGTACCACCTGTAGCGTAGACGCTAGTGGTAGCGTATCGCTCAGCGGCCACGCCAGGTAACTGAGGACGAATAACCCGCCCATGGCCAGCTCAAGCAGGAGCGGCGTAGGGCCGATCGCACGACGGCAGTACCGGCAGCGACCACGCAGAACAAGCCAGCTCAGAATCGGGATGAGATCGAGTATGCCAAGCATATGGCCGCAGTGTTCGCACTGTGACCGCTCACGGACAACCCCTTTGCCTTTTTCGATCCTCCATGCCATGGCGCCAGCAAAGCTCCCCAGGCAGGCACCGAGGACGAATAGATAGGTCAGTATCAGCCAGTTCACTACCGCTTATGCTACCAGTTCCGGGCGCTGCAACCAAAAACCTCCCACGAAGTGCGGGAGGTTCTGGTATTCGAGAGTCGTCGACTAGTTTTGCGTACAGTACGCGCCACCGCCTTCAAGACCAATCGAGACGGCAACCTGGCGAGTGTTGCCACCGCCCGTAATCGCGCCGCCTGCACCACATCGCGCAGAAGTAGCATAACGAATTTCGCTCGTTCTGCTTGTGCCAACAACAGCATTCCCGTTCGCTGCAGCTCCAGCACCGTAGACGTAGTTGTATGTATTACCACGAGGATCCTGGAATGTATCGCCACCGGCATTCATGTAAGTTGGTACGAACGAGTTTGCGAATCCAGCAGCCGTAGCTGGTGGCACTGCTCCGTTACTGTTGCTCTGGAACTGAGTGATTTGGCTGACTACCCGGCCAACATCACTCCGTCGTTGCGTGTCGCGTTGAGAGCGCTGCAGAGCTGGCAGAGCCAAGAAGACAATGAGGAAGATCAGACCAGCAATCGCAAGTACCAGGACGACCTCGATAATTGTGAAGCCGGATGCTTTCTTAAGTTTTGTGTTCGCGTTCATGTGCCTACCCTTTCTTACGCTGATATAGAGGGGCCCCGTATGGAGGCTAGCCCGTTCTGGTTATGATTATATGCAGGACCAGCTAAAACGCAAGTGACATTGACATCACGTGATGCCATTACTACCGACGAGACTATAGATTGGCAGTAGAATCGCCCCAACCATACCACCGGCCACGACTGCCAGAACAACCATCAGAACCGGTTCGATGGCGGTTGAAATCGTCCGAATGGCGTTGTCGACCTCGTTCTCGTAGAACGTCGCCGCCTTGCCCATCATGCCGTCAATTTGCCCGGATTGCTCACCAATACCGATCATCTGCGGCACCAGCGACAGAATGTAATCCTCCGGCTTGAGGCTTTCACTGAGTGTCTTACCAGTCTTGACCTTCTCGGCGGCCTTCATGACCGAATCACGCACCAGGACGTTACCAGTACTGCGGCCGGCAATACGGAGCATCTCGAGCATCTGAACGCCGCTGAGCAACAGTGTTTCACCGGTGCGGGTAAAGCGGGCCATGTAGAGTTT
>DASVSL010000052.1:0-9259 GCA_036388095.1 Saccharimonadales bacterium (SeqCode)
ACTCCCGATGAGTGATTTGAGTTTTTCGCGCGCTCTATATTCCACTGATGCGAGATAGTCTTTGAAAGTTTGAGTCGTTTCATCCCGTGCGAAGACATCAAGGCGGATATACACTGTGTCATTAAGATAATTCATGTCGAAGTTCGTGCCCTCGTATGGCAAGTTTTCTGCCAGCTTCACTTCATCTTGGCTTGAAGCTGCGGCCAAATCGATCACGTAGCCATCGGGTAACTTTGAGTCTTCTTTCTTACTGTAGGCGGTCACATAAATACCCGAACTATAGATGGCAGCGTTGCTGAACGACAACGTGCCAGACGTACTCGTGCTGATTGGCGATAATTGAGTGGTAGCAGGGTCAAAAACCGAGATACCGACATCAGTCGATAAGACGTACAGTTTGCCTTGGCGCCAAAACAGCTGATTAGCAACTGTGAAAGGATTGGCTGCGACCAAACTGCCGTCCTTGTGATAAATGTAAAGATAATCATCCTTGATGACGGCGATGTACTCGCCAGACGAATCTATCGTGACCGCGCTAATACTCTTGGCAGTACCGACACTCACTGTCGTCGAGGTTTGTGTTGCTAATTCGGATACAACGACCCGGTAGTCACTTGGTATATCCTCGGCCTCATTGTTTTTCGCGTCATTGATCTTACGTGATTCAAATAAATTCGCAGCGTAGGCCTGGTTAATATCGAACTTCTCTTTAAGGTCCCCTTCACCTTTGACTGTGTACTGATTCGTCGTCCCGCTGGCTGTGACCATGGTAAGCGGCTTAGAATCGTTTACTTGCAAGATACCGATCGTTTGATCGCCGACGTCAGACGACCGTTGCAGTGATGGTGGATCGACTAAGATATCGTCAGCCGCGGGTGGTATCTTTATAGTGCTATAGGGTGTGATTTTCTGAGTTTGAAACGAATAGGCACTTAACGTGTCGTCGACGACGCCGACCAAACGGCCATCATTCAGACTGACGGGCGAAGCGAATGTTGTCATTATTGCAATGTCTTTTACTTTACCGCCGAACGGGTCGTTCGCCGGATGGAGCGAATACCCATCTGAATAGCTATTCAGGTCCGTATAACTGGCAAACGAGCCGTCAGTTAGTGGTACCAAGTGTTCATACGTTAGTGCCGCTACCCGTTTGGTCGCCGCGGTTTTCAGTTCGTCATAAGTAATCGATGTCGTCCTAAACCAATTCTCTACCCGGACGGTAATCAGGCGCTCATGGCTATCTTTATTGTTTTTGACGACGTACTCGCCGCTACCGACGAACGCACCATTACTGATTGTTTCGGTCGTTTCGATATCCTTATCAGTTATTTTCACGATGGATACTTCTTCGTCACCTAAGTTACGGATAACCAGGCGTCCGTGCGTGGCTGCTGTGTAGATGCATAGTAGTATGATCACTGCGACGACAGCGACTATGATAAGTCTTAGTTTACGGCGATCGATCATTAAGTGCTCCTAATTTTCTGGTAATAGTTTATAGGTAGCCGTTAGTACAGGTTGAACTTCGACGAATGGATAACTGCTACATCCGGAACGCTTACAGCTCACACGCGACTCGTAACTTTTTGGTAGCATGTCGAAATGAAGATGCGGAGCGGTATCGAACGCGTCCTCGACGTTCCCGACTTTACCTAGCTCATCACCACCTGTGACGTGCTGTCCGATGCGAACCTTTACCGTATTACGACCCAGGTGTTGGTAAAAATTAATACGTCCGGCGTCAGGTCCATTGTTATCCAGCTTTAGCGTCACGTTATTTGCTTTCTGGTCACCCGCGTTCGTGTTTCGTACGGTGCCATCTCTTGCAGCAACGACTACGACACCTTCTTTGACGTGGATGTCCGCGGCATTATAGTCGTGATGACAATTTTTCTGCGCCTCATAGCACCACACCCCTTTATCGGGGCCCTTAAAACTACCGGCTTTGATTGCCGCTTGTGTCGTCACTAAGGGAAAGGTAAATCCATCAGCCGAAGCTGTGGCACCACCCGAGTCACTACAATCACTGGCATCGCCGCTTACGCCACCAGTCGTGCCAGCTGAACTCTCACCGCTTCCACCCCCGTATTTACGCAAAGCTTCGTTGGCACGTTCGATTCTGGTTTCGATATGCGGTATACCAGCCCCTTCCATTTCATCTTCGTAGACTCGAGTTGCTTCGGCGACATCGGTAATCGTCTGATATTTTTCATACATATTTTTTACCCCGGTTGGACTCGTGTTATTCATATGCCACCAGACCATTTCAAGTTGAGTCTTTAATAGGTACACTGGTGTCTTTATTTCAGCGGTTTTGAGAAGGCCGATGATTTTTGAACCTGGAGTCCACTGAATAATTCCCCAGCCGGCTGAAATCCCACTTGGGTCTTTTGTGTGAGCGCCCCCCTGGATGATGGTCGGGTCACCACCAGATTCAACCGAAATGTTACCGATAATACCGGCTGACTGTTCCGGGGAAAGTCCTCTACCTATGAAATGGTTATATATCTTTTCCAGATTATCCTTTCCAACTAAGGCAGTGTCATCGGCTGATGCGCTACATGTTTCTTCAACACTACCACTACCCGTAAATGGAATATCTAAATGAGATTTTTGGAGGTTAGATATCGGCTCCGGTTCGACAAATCTGTCCGCATAGACCACCGGCTGGACAACGACCGACGCCGCCAGCGCGATTACAACAATTTTTCTTAACCGTTGTAACATTTGTACCCCTCAGGTGCCTTACCGGCATCTTTCAAAATATTCATCGGATCAAAGGTGTCGCCGAGATTGCCGTACTCACCGACCGAATTTGACGACGACATAGTGACATGGAGGTGAGCTTTGCTGGCGCCCAGAGACACATTGCCACTATGGCCAGCTATACCAATTTTTTGCCCAACCTTGACCTTATCGCCTTCTTTCGCCGTTCGGGAACCAGGTACAAGATGTTGTAGTCCGTAGAAAACCGGCTTACCATTATAGTTCGCTCCCGCGCCAGTCGCCTTAATGATTATGTAGGTTCCGCCTCCTCTCGCACCCTGATCTACCGTGCGGGATACTGTGCCGTCATGCATCGCGTACACTGGGTTATTCGTCGTTTTGGAATTCATATCCATACCAGCGTGGACACGCGGTCCGCCGTAACATGGCCCATCGTTAACACCCTTTTTTAACGGCCATATCCAGCCGCCCTTACCGGTCGTCAGGCTTCCGCCGTCGGCACCGTTGGCCGGACCGTCTTGCTGAATACCAACGCTCGGGTGCCCGTCACGTACGATCGGCCAGCCGCCAGTGTACGTAATCGGGTCAATCATCAGTTTACGGTCGGAACGATTAGGGCTTTCGTACGCATGGTACACCATCCACTCAGCACCGGCGTTGTCGGTCGTGATCGAGTTATGGCCAGGTCGCAGGAACGCAGCGTTGCCTTCGATGACTGGTTTGTTTGATTTTTCAAACGGCCCCATCGGGTTCGTCGAACGAGCTACCCGTACGTGGTAAGCGGGTCGACTAGGTGCTGAGAAGTCATAGCGACCGACGGAATAATACAAGTAATAGTAGTTATCATGTTTCTGCATCCATGCGCCTTCAGCAATCCATTCAGTAGTCGGATTGACGTCAAGAATGATTTTTTTGGCGCCAGTTGTCTGTATCGTGCCGTCAGCCGCGATGGATAATTTAACGGCGGTGATACCTTGGGTCCCTGATCCGTAGTACAAGATCGGGCCTCCGCTCGACATATAAATGTTCGGGTCAAGATCGTATTTACTTGTATAGCCCCCGCTTACTAGTAGGCCGCGGAATTTAAATGGTCCGGCTGCCGAAGCACTCGTCGCATAGTAGATATCGAAGTTGCCACCGCCACCGCTTCCAGCATAGGTCATCGTAAAATGGTCGCCGGTCTTTTGGACATCAGGTGCCCACATTTCACCTGTTGCACTGGCTGGTGCCCCAGTCACAATCGCCCCGTTGGCTCGACTCCAGTGAACCAAGTCTTTCGAGACAAGATGCTGAAGTTTATTACCGGTTGCGTACACATGGTAGCGCTTGTCATCACCTCGAATGACGGATGGGTCGGGGATGTTGCCGTTAAAGACTGCGTTCTTATACGGAATCGGTGCTCCGGCCGGTGCCTCTTTGCGTACATCGGTCACAAGGATTCCGTCGTGGTCAGTGGCACGCTTTACTACTCCGGTTTCAACATGTGCCCAATGAGTCACCGTCACATCAGATGAAGCGTAAGCGTGGTCGATGTGGTGTACATCGTCTTTGTTCGGGCAGTGACCGCTCCGCCCTTTGAAAAGATCGAGTGTGTTCGAAAGTGAGCCATCTTTGGTGAAGATACAGTACGGCAGTTCATCACGGGTGCGGTCATCTTTTTCTGGTCGAATCGTGTATTGAGCATTCATGTCTCCGGTAATAAAGACTGCCGAACCATCAGTAACACGTTTTTTAATATCTTCGAGGATAATTCGGGCGCCCCGAGCACGTTTTTCGTCACTACGGTTTTCACCTGGATACTGACCGGCGACAAGGTGGACATTATACAGATATACCGAGCCGCCCGCCGCCTGTAGTTGTACCCAAGTCATTGGTGTTGTACTACTGCCGTACCATGGGTATTCAATCGTTCCTCCTTTTACGAACTCCAGTTTATCTGTGTTCCACATGATCATCCGCTGGTTGGCTTCGCCTTTCGTATCGTTCGGGTATGAGCCGTAGTCAGGCAAGGCTTTTTTGAACATTTCGTACTGCGGGTCGGACACTTCTTGCATGCCGATCAAGTCGATGCCTTTGTTACCGATATCGGTTCCGTTTTTAATCATCTTGACGGCATTGTCGGTTCGTCGCTGCATGCATTCGTTGTCGGAACAGTTGCCGCCAGCAACCGCGCGGCTTTCACCGGCGTGTGCGACACCGTCAAGAGCATTGAAACTCGACAGCCGGAAATCAAACCCACCCTCGGTCGACGGGTCGGTATCGCTACACTCTGGTGTGTCGGGAGTGAATATGCAGATCATCGCTTCGGTGACTTCCTTGTCGATATTACAGTCATTGAAATCACCGTCGGTTACTTCCGGACAAGTGGTAGTACCTTCGCTACCCTCTGCGGTTCCTAAGTAGGTCGGCGATAGCGGTCGAGCTAGATCTTCCGTGGTGGCGCCGTACGGCTGGACATGGAATAGACTTTCGTACATGACGGCGTTGGCGGCTGACGAGCGCGGGGCTACCATCGTAGCAAGTTTGGCCGGGGCTGACATGACAAGGTTGGCGAGGGATACTATTGCATCATTAGGACTGCTCGGTGCACTCGCAACCAATTGGTTGGTCAGTGAACGGGGCTCATCGCTACTAAATAGCGCATAAGCAAGGCCCTTTTGTTGGCGATATTCGTTGCGCTCGGCGGCAATCTTGATAGTTTGTTCATAGGTTTGTTTAGCGGTGAGTTTGCGCAGACCGATTTCTTTAGAATATTCATTGGTCGAAACGACACTGCCGCCCATAATGTTATTGAACAGGCCAGCACCTTTATCGAGCGCATCGATAGTCAAACCGAAAGATTTGAATAGGAACGGTCCGAAGCTGGATACCGCATCAAGGGCCGCCTGCTTTAAGCTGTCCGGCGTCAGCGCCCCAATCGCCGCCGTCAAAGGTCCCTCAAATGGCTTCGCTACCCAGCCGGCGATTCCAGCAGCCAACCCCCCGATACCCTCCCCGAGCCAACCTATGATGCCACCACCACCGACGGTTTCGTAATAGGCATTCGCGATCGGGTGGCCGATGTTCTTATAAATCTTACCTTCGGGTGTGTTGTTAACGAAATTATCAAACGCCACTTTTATATTGCTTGGTCGATCGCTGTCGACCGTCACTTCGATGGCTTTGCCAGCTTCGGGATTACCCTGGATAGCTTGATAGGCCTGTGCTCGTTCAGCGTCGTTCAGACTATCGGCCAATGCGCCGACATAGACTGGGTCCATCGCACCTAGCTGTACCTGCGAGCTGTACCCGGCCCATTCAGCGTAAATCGCAGCGTATTGAGCACCTTTGTAGTAGGCTGCAATTTTACCTAAATAATCATTTTTACCGATATCATAGACCATGTGGTCGAACGTCGCGACCAAGTCGATCCAGCCAACGATTGGAATCGCTTTCGAGCCAAACAATGTGAGCAATTTTTTCGGCAAGGTTTCGGCAAGGGTTTTTATACCACCTTTAGCAATTTCTTCCTCGGTCTTGCTGACCGATTCGTCCAGATCGGCAGGCGTCGAATTTGCGTCATCTACCGACCCTTCACTGGGGTCTGTCGATGCGTTATTGACTTTTTCACATCCTCCTGACATCAGGCAGGTGATAATTTCACTAAAGTACCGTGTCGTACGCCCATTAGCTGATTTAGCACGTTCGGTGTCCATTTCCTTAATTCTGTCTTCGTCTTTTTCGGCCGTGCTGTTTTTCAGACCATATTTAGGAATACCATATTTTATGCGCAGCCACTTGGCGAATTTTACCTTTTTCATCAAGCGCCAAGCCGGAATTTCTTCTTTGACGATGTCATCGATCATTTGCCTGCTCAACGCGTCGGCATCGATCGCCTCCATGATAGCTTTTTCATTTCGGAATGTTTTACCATCACCGAGCGGTTTACCTTTGTAGTCTAGTTTGACGCCGTCCCCGTCCCGAATGATGGTGAGGCCTTGTTTGGCAAGTTTTTTCTCGAAGTTAGCCGTCCGCATGCTGGCGACCAGCGTCGCGAAGGCGCCTTCACCAGTCAGGACAACACCGGTGTTCGTACCGATCTTACTCAAAATTGCTCGGCCAATGATCAGTTTGGCGCGTTTTTCGGTGACGTTCTGAAGCTTTTGCGCGGTTTCGTTCGTGACGAGTGATAAGAGGCCGGGTACTTTCAGCGGTAGCGTCATCAGGATCGCTATAATAATACCGCCAATGGTCGCGGCGATAAGGCCACCGACAGTGCCCTTTTTACGATTCGACCACGTCCCGTCAATAACGTTTTGGACTTTGTCACTCGGTCGATAATAGGCATTGTCGGGGTTGTTCCAGTCGGCGGCTTCTTTGCGCCGTTTATTGTCCCCGCGATTGTTACGGCGTTTACCTTCGTAAAAATCATCAGGTGCCCGTAGGCCATCATCTTCGGCGTCTTTTAGATTATTAGCCGTTTCTGTGTCGCGCGCGATCGAATCACCCTGATCATCGAGGGCTTGCATATCAGGATGCGAGACGATGTTGTCAAACGCTTGCTCTGACGGATCAAGTTGCTGGTCGGAATATTTGTCTTTTTGCTTCGGCGCCATCACATAGTTCTCCTAAAATTGCTGTCCTGGGTCGGCGTACCCTGTCTGGGATGCTTGGTACGGGGGTTCGGCACTAACGGCAGGTTGTTGTTGCTGCTGAACACGGGCGGCCGGGTTGGTCGAAATCAGGCTGGTTTCGGTCGGGCTGGCGATAATTTGAATATGGACGTGGTTTTGGCCGGCGAAAAACAACCCCTGCCCGACCGGGAAGTTGGCCAGGCGTTTGCGCTCTTCTTCAGTCAGTTTGAAGACGTCACCTAATACGTCGACAGCGCTTGACGATTGTTTAAGCAGCAGCTGCATCGAACTGTTGGCGACGATCGCACGGCCCATTTTGCTGCTCATGAAGTCCTCGACGTCCTGGGTAATGGTCGTCAGGCCAAGGTAGTATTTACGGGCACGCTTAGCGAGGCTAAACAGGAAGTTGGCCGAATCGTCGTATTTCATTAACTGCCAGGCCTCGTCGACGATCAATAGTCGCTTTTTTTGCTCGGTGCGGGTCTTGTTCCAGATGTGACTGAGGACGATATACATCGCGACCGGCCGCAACTCATCTTCGAGGTCGCGAATGTTAAACACGACCATACGGTTGTTGATATCAATGTTCGACTGCTGGCTAAAGATACCGGCGAACGTACCAGTCGTGTACTTGCGTAGGCGCTGCGCCAGTTGCGGACCGCTGCCACCCATGTGCAGCAAGGTTTCGTACAGGTCGCCGATGGTTGGTGGCAGCGAGTTATGGGTCAATGGGTCGCTGGTGATGCCGGCGCGGGCGTACGTGTCAATCAGAGCTTGGTCGAGGTCGGCTTCTTCGGCTGGACTTAAGGCGGCCAGGCTCATGCCGTTTGGCAGCACTTGACCACCACCAAGCATGAGACGAAGCAAGCCATGCAGTGTCACGAGGTTAGCCCGCAAGGCATCCTCGGCGTCGTCACTGTCGATGACGCGCGGTAGATCAAACGGGTTAATACGAACGGATGAGTTCAAGCTGAGCTGGATATAACTACCGCCGACGGCTTCACTGAGGCGCTGGTACTCGTTTTCTGGGTCGATGATAATCACGTCAGCTCCCATCATCATGCTGCGCATAGCTTCTAATTTGACGGTGAACGATTTACCAGCACCGGACTTGGCGAAGACGACCATATTCGCGTTTTCTAGGCTGAAGCGGTCGAAAATGACCAGGCCGTTGTTGTGCATATTAATACCATACAGAACGCCTTTTTCTTGGGTCAGGTCGGCACTGGTAAACGGAAAGCTGGTCGAAATGGCGCCGGTGTTCATGTTGCGACGAATCTGCAACTGGTCGGACATTTGCGGAATCGTACTGTTCAGCCCCTGCTCTTGCTGACTGCTGGCGACCTTGCTAAAGACCAGTTGTTGTCCCAGGATGGTTTCGATCTTGTGCTGCACGAAGGCTAGTTCATCGAGCGAATCGGCGTAAATCGTCATGTACAGGCCGTAACGGAAGAAGCGTTCAGCGCCGACCTGTAGCTGGTCGCGTAGTTCCTCGGCGTCCTGGATGGCGGCCTGCAGACCCGGGTCACGCACCTTGCCGCGGTCCTGATTAATGGCGATGCTGGCCTCTAGCTGACCAACTTTTTTACGCAGGTTGTTCAGGACGACCTGGCTTTCGACCGGATAGATGAACATCGAGACATCAATGACTTCATCTATGTTGATAATGCTACTGAGCCAGCCGGTATAAATCTGACGTGGGTAACCGTAAATATATAATGTCCGGCCGTACTTGGTACCGATGCGAAAATACGCGCTTTGAACTTCTAAACTACTTGGCGCGATGAGGTCGCGTAGCGTCGTGATACCACGCAGAAATTCGGTTTCGACCTCTTGCTGTTCGCGCTGGCGCTGCGACTCGGCGATATCCAGGGCGCTTTGCTGTTTTTTCTTGCCGAAGGCCATTATTGAAGCTCCCG